>JAIXNA010000088.1 GCA_020328135.1 Candidatus Endomicrobiellum dinenymphae | reverse complement strand
ACCCAAATCTCTTGCAGATTCAACCGAGCGTTTCACAGTAGCTGGAATATCGTGAAATTTTAAATCCAAAAATTTGGGCAGTAACGGTTTTAACGAGCCAAATTACAACTCCGGAAGAAGTTGCAAGAAGGGCAAAACTTACAAAATCCTGCCCTTCTTGCAACTTCTTCCGGAGTTGTAATTTGGCTCGTTAAAACCGTTACTGCCCAAATTTTTGGATTTAAAATTTCACGATATTCCAGCTACTGTGAAACGCTCGGTTGAATCTGCAAGAGATTTGGGTGTGTTTAGTTTGACTACGCATTCAATAGGCGGAGAGGAAATGCTTAAAGCCGCCGCATCTATTGAAAATAGACCAAAAATTTGGGCAGTAACGGTTTTAACGAGCCAAATTACAACTCCGGAAGAAGTTGCAAGAAGGGCAAAACTTACAAAATCCTGCGGGATTGACGGCGTGATTTCTTCTCCGTTAGAAATAGCGCTTATTAAAAAAGAATGTGGAAAAGATTTTAATGTTGTTACTCCTGGTATCAGACTTTTAAAGGTTAATGATGATCAAAAAAGAGTGGCAACTCCGGAAATTGCGATAAAAGAAGGCGCTGATTTTATAGTTGTAGGCAGACCGATACTTGAAGCTGAAAATCCTGCTGAAGCTGCAAAAAATATTTACGAGAGGACTTTGATAAAATGAATCTTTCTGTAAAAAATGCAAACAAGTTGTTTCGCGATGGACTAAGAATAGGTCTTTTGTTGCAGGTTGGAGGCATAGGTCCGATTTGTATGTTGGTTTTTCGTCTTTCTTTATCCTTGCCCATAGCAAAACTGTTATTAGGTATTGTAGGTATAACGCTTGCTGACATTATATATACCGGATTGGCTGTTCTTTCAATATCTGCTATTATGAAAAAAATACAAGGTTATCGGAGAATTTTTGATATTGTTGTGGGTATAGCTTTAATGGTATTTGGAGTATCATTTATAGCTGCCGGACATGTTGTGGATTCAAATACTTTTCAAGGTCACAATTTGTTTTTCTGGTTGTTTGGATTGACTATCGCAAATCCTATTACTATTTTGTTTGTTACAGGAATTTTTTCGCTTGAAATCAGCAAGCGGAGTATGAATTTAAAAGAATCAGGCGTTTTTGCGTCCGGATTTTTGTTAGCCACTCCTATTTTTTTGACTTTTGTTGCCTTGGTCGGCAGTCTTGCAGGAAGGGTTTTCCCAAGCGTTATTATTCAAATAATTAATACTATGATGGGATTTGTTTTGGTGTTTTTAGGAGCAAGAAATATATTTTTTAAAGATAAAGATAAAGATAAAGACAAGAAAAGAAAATTTACCTGAGGATGTAAAATATGCGGCAAGAACAATTAAAAGAATTATTTAAGAAAAACAATGCCCTTTTAACCGGACATTTTAAGCTTTCAAGCGGGCTTCATTCCGATACGTATTTTCAGTCGGCTCTTATTTTACAGCATCCAACAAAAGCGGCAAAACTCGCTGAAGAACTAGCAGAAAAAATCAGAGAAAATAATATAGAGATTGATGTTGTTGTTTCTCCGGCAATGGGCGGCGTTATTATTGGTCATGAAATGGGAAGAGCGTTAGGTACGAGCGCAATATTTACCGAAAGAGTTGACGGAAATGTTGCTTTGCGAAGAGGATTTTTTGTAAATGATGGCGAAAGAGTTTTAGTTGTTGAAGATGTTATAACGACTGGTCTTTCCACAAGAGAAGTTATAGATTCTTTAAAATCTTCAGGGGCAAAAGTTGTTGCAATTGTGTCTCTTGTTGATAGAAGCGTTGGGAAAATAGATTTTGGTATTCCAAGATATTCTCTATTAAGTCTTGAAGTAAAAAACTATAAAGAAGAAGAATGTCCTATGTGTAAAAATGGGAGTATTGCAATAAAGCCGGGCAGCAGGAAATAAGCGTTCTTAGATTTTTACAGCGAGGGAGTTTGGTCCATGAATATATTATGGGCATTTGCCCCGATTCTTCTTTTTGTATTTATTTTTGTTGGTAGTGGGGTATATTTTTCTCTAATGGATTATGCAGAGGCGTTTACTATACTACCGCCTGCAATTGCGATAATACCGTCTATAATTTTAGCATGGGTGAGAAATCGTAAACCCACAGAAGAAAAAACAACAGATTTTCTCTCAGGAATTGGCGAGAAAGATATCATATATATGTGCGTGTTGTTTCTATTAAGCGGGGCTTTTGGAGAAGTGACTAAAAGCATAGGCGCGATAGACTCTTTGGTAAATTTCATAATATCTTTTGTTCCCGGAAAGTTTTTACTAATAGGAATATTTTTAATATCTGCTTTTTTATCAACTGCCATAGGTTCGGCTCTTGGAACTGTAGCTGCTGTAGGACCGGTAGCTGCTAATTTTTGCTTACATGCTAGCGGTCTTTCAATGCCTGTCGCTATGGGCGCAGTTATAGGAGGGGCTTTTTTTGGAGATAATTTGTCGTTGGTTTCGGATACTACAATTGTAGCTATATCGTCTCAAGGCGCAAATGTCAAAAAGAAATTTAGTATAAATCTCAAAATAGCATCCGTTGCCATTATAATAGCTATTATTGCTATGTGGTTTTCTGTGACAATAACTGTAGATCAAATACACGGTCGCGATTTTTCTCTAATATTAATTCTACCATACGTTGCTTTGTTGGTTCTAGCTTTTAACGGAGTAAATGTTTTGGTTTGTTTGATGCTTAGCATATTATTCTCTGGTGTTATAGGTCTTTGCTATCGTTCCGATTATTCTCTACTAACATTTTGTAATGGCATGAATGCTGGATTTTTAAAAGTATATGGGGTACTTTTGCTTGGTTTAATGGTCGGAGGTCTATCTGGACTTATAGGTAATGATGCGGTAAAAGAAACTGCGAATGTTATATCTAAACGTATTTTAAGAGGCAAAACTGAATCCAAATTGCCTCAGTTTATTATAGGCGGCTTGGCTATCATGTTTACGTTTCTTTTGTCAAACAATGTTATAGCCATAATTTGTTGTGGAAAAATAGCTAAAGGTATAGCTAAGAACAATGAGATTTCTCCTCACTATTCTGCTACCATACTTGAAGTGTTTGCATGTGGAGTAAAAGGTCTGCTTCCACACGGTACGCAAGTTTTGCTTGCAGCGTCTCTTGCTGGCATATCGCCTATTAGTATTTTGCCGCGCGTGTATTATTGCCATGCTTTAATAGTTGTGAGCGTATTGTTTATTTTGGTTGTAAGTAAAAGAAGTTCAATTGTAAATTGATAAGAAGAGGGAATACAAATGTCTATAACAACGTATAGAAAAGCAGGCGTAAACATTGAGGCAGGCAACGAACTTGTAAAAAGGCTTAAGAAAAAGTTGCCTAAAATAGGCGGTTTTGGAGGATTATTCCATGTGGTCGGGACAAAATACAATCTTGTCAGTTCTACAGATGGGGTAGGTACAAAGTTAAAACTTGCTTTTCTGTTAAATAAGCACGATACTGTAGGAATAGATTTGGTTGCAATGAACGTAAACGACTTAATATGCGTTGGCGCGAGGCCTTTATTTTTCTTAGATTATTTTGCCTGTGGCAAACTTAATGTGGATCAGGCAGAGCAAGTTATCAAAGGTATAGCTAAAGGATGCGAATTGTCGTGTTCACAACTTATAGGCGGAGAAACTGCCGAAATGCCAGGATTTTATAAAGATGGAGAATACGATTTAGCAGGTTTTTCAGTTGGCATCATTGAAAAAGGGAAAGAAATTAACGGAAGTGAAATAAAATCCGGCGATGTAATAATAGGATTGCCGTCAAGCGGACCTCATTCAAACGGATATTCCCTTATAAGAAAAGTTTTCTCGGATTCAGAATTAAAAAAATATTCAAAACAATTGCTTGCTCCAACAAAGATTTATGTTAAAGAGATTCTTGCCGCTCTTACAAAATTCAATCCAAAAAAACAAGATATAGTAGGCATTGCCCATATAACAGGCGGGAGTTTCTATGACAAAATAGCAAGAATCTTGCCTGAAAATATCAGAGTGGTCATTGAAAAAGGTTCGTGGAAAGTTCCTGAAATTTTCAAACTTATTCAAGAAAAAGGAACCGTTCCTGAAGAAGACATCTATAGAACGCTCAATATGGGAATAGGAATGGTTTTAGTTGTTCGCGCTAATGTTGCCCTGCGGGTGAAGAAATTTTTTAAAGGCGCAAAAGCGATAGGATATATTAAAAATGGTAAAAAAGGCGTTGAATTAATATGATGCGTGAAATTTTTTCTAAGTTTTACATACAAGGAGACGACGGATGTCTGCTAAATATACAAAAAACGATGCGGATATTGGTTTCGTAAATGGACTAAAACCAAAAAATAATAAATTTGAAACTGTTATTAATAAAAATACCTTTTATTTTTATAATTCTGTATTTCAGGATAAATATGAGGCTTATTTAATTCCATAAATGAAACTTTGCTTGTTTTAAAGAATGAAATAGATACAAAAGGTTTAGATAAACAATTTTTTGAATCGTTGTTGCTTAAAGATAATGGATTGAGAGCATTATTAGCTTTAACTGGTTTTGCGAATGAAAGTTTAAAAAGATTGATTACCGTAATTCGTGTAACAGATGATAAAAGTCTTTCCGGTTTAATGAATAAGTCAAAATGGGTGAAAACAACTTCGCAAAATAATATAAAAGAATGGGGAGACAAAACAGTTGAACCCTCAAAAAATAAATTGACTAGTCCCTTTCTAAAATACCTGTCATCTTTAATCAAGTTTTCTACTGTTTTGTCTCCCCATTCTTTTATATTATTTTGCGAATGAAAGTTTAAAAAGATTGATTACCGTAATTCGTGTAACAGATGATAAAAGTCTTTCCGGTTTAATGAATAAGTCAAAATGGG
>JAIXNA010000087.1 GCA_020328135.1 Candidatus Endomicrobiellum dinenymphae | reverse complement strand
AATTCAAAGAAATATAACTATTGACGGGGATAAATTTATTATAGATGATAATAATTGGATAGGTTTTAGATTTTCAGGTTCTGTACCTGAAAATCTAAAACCTATCCAATTATTATCATCTATAATAAATTTATCCCCGTCAATAGTTATATTTCTTTGAATTTTCATACCTGCAACATCTTTTGGAGTTCTGTTTTTTAAAGTATCTCTAAAAGCATCCATAGTTTCAGACGGTAAATAAAAATTAAGTCTTGACATTACAACTTCTCCCGTAAGTTTTTTAATGTCTCTTAATAAGTCTGTTATAGTTTTTTTGCTCATCGCAACGACTTCCGCCATTAAAAGACATGCTAAAATTCCGTCTTTCTCAGGAACATGGCCTCTTACTGTAAGTCCTCCAGATTCTTCGCCTCCTATGATAAATTTGTCCGGATTATTTACCATAATATCTCCAATATACTTAAACCCAACCGGAGTTTCCACAACGTCAACACCAATCTTAGCCGCAAGTTTATCTATAAAGTGCGTTGTCATCACGCTTCTTGCAGCAATACCTGTCCAGCCTCTTGTTTTGTTTAAATGATACAACAAAACGGGTATTGCCTGATTCGGAGTAATAAAAGTACCGTCAGAATCTATAATGCCAAATCTATCCGCGTCTCCGTCTGTAGAAAAACCAAGCTTATACGATTCTTGCTTAACAAGATGAACAAGCGCAGTTAGATTTTTTTCTGAAGGCTCGGGAGCGATGCCGCCAAACATTGTATCTCTATTTTTATTTATGGTTATGTTTCGTATTCCGGCGTCATCAAGCAAAGCATCAAGATAATCGTTACCGGTACCATGTAAAACATCAACAGCAACTTTGATTTTCGACTTCTTTAGAGCTTTAAAATTTACAAGCTCTTTTATTTTTTTGATATAAGCCGTACGAGGATTGCGCATTTCTATCAACTTATTTTTTATACCATATTCAAAAGAGACAGATTTTATGTCTTTACTTTGTATTGAGGCGCAATATTTCTCTATTTTTTGCGTTGTCTCCGGAAGAGCTGGACCGCCCCATTCCGGAGAATATTTTAGTCCGTTATATTTATAAGAATTATGACTCGCCGTAAAATTAATGCCGCCGACAAGCTTGGAATGCACAATGTCATAAGCTATGACCGGCGTTGGAGTATCTCTTTTACAAAGCAACGCCCTTATGCCATTGCCCGCCAAAACTTCAGCCGAGGTTTTTGCAAAATCCTCAGACATAAATCTTGTATCATACCCTACAATTACGGGAGCAGAAGACTCTTTATATTTTTCATTAATAAGATTTGCTATAGCCTGCGTAACAATGGCGACACTATTGTATGTAAAATCTTCGGCAATAATCCCTCGCCAGCCAGATGTTCCAAATCTAATCATATTTATCTCCCATCCCGGAAATAACAGACGCAAGTTGTAAATTTATTTTTGCCATTCTTTTATTTTTTCAGCATAGATTTCAAGCAACCATAAAGCAGTCGCTTTTTCCTATGATTCAACCCAAATATGAAACAACGCTTCGTCCGGATCCGGAACAAAAAGCCCTCGACCGCCATTTGTATACACTTTTACGCCGTCAATAAGCTCTATTTTTTTGTCTTTAACCTCTTCCGATGTTTGCCGCATTGTTTGGCCCTCGGCAGCAATGGATATAAATCTTTTGAAAAATCAAAAACTTCGTCTTCGGAAACAAAATCAAAAACCTCAGATTCTAAAATGTACGCCTGTGTTTATAGTATCTGAGAATATCCCTCTAAGACGGTTTTTCTAAAAATCTTTCAATTTTTCCATTAGCATCTGTTGTAACCACACCAAAACTGCAAAGGATTACTAACCATTGTAAGAACCATAGTAGCAACGGCTTTTTTCTTTTATGAAATTCTATTGCTTTTGAGAGGTAAAAATTAGTTAAAACATCTTTTTACTTGCAAATTTTACACTACCCGTCGCTCCTAAATCTAATTCTGGACAAAGATATTTTTATATTTACGTCAAATTTTTTACCGTCTTCAAAATAGTTCGCAATCATTTCCGGCTGGCAATACAACATCATTGTTAAATCAGAGAAATTATACTTTTTGAGGATATCAATTATATGGCTGAGCATTGGCTTATTTGCTACCAGGGGTCATAAGTTTGAGAAGGCTACAAGTGATTGGTCTTAGTCTTGTATCAAATCCGCCTGCTATATAATAACTGCTTGCATAAAAGAAGCGCCTCCAAGCAAAAACTAACTAGCCGTACGGATTCTACTAAATTTGACACGTAAAAGCAAAAAGCGATATAATCGCGCGTCATGAAACAAATTAAGTTGAAAAAGAACTCTTTTTTAAGATTTTTCATAATTACAATCATTATTGCTTTATCAATACTCGTAGCCGGTAACATGGCTGCAAATCTTATAGACAGCCTCCCATCCATACAGCATCTTGAAAATTATACGCCATGTCTATCTACTAAAATTTATGGCAAAGACAATGATTTAATAGCCGAACTTTTCGATGAAAGACGTGTTCTTGCGCCAATAAACAGCATGCCTATTGATCTGCAAAACGCATTTATAGCTATTGAAGATAATGATTTTTTTAAACACTGGGGAATTTCCACAAAAGGAGTTGTCCGCGCTTTCTCAAAAATGCTACTAAGAGGGAAAGTTGCGGAAGGCGGCTCTACTATAACGCAACAACTTGCAAAAACAATATTTTTAACACGCGATAAAACATTAACAAGAAAGATCAAAGAAGTACTGTTAACTATACAACTCGAGAAAAATTATTCAAAAGACGAGATTTTACAATTCTACATAAATCAAATATATTTTGGCAGCGGCGCGTACGGCGTCCAATCTGCAGCGGAAATATATTTTAATAAAGACGTTCAGAATCTAAATCTTGCAGAATGCGCTACTATTGCCGCAATACCAAAATCCCCCAACCATTATAATCCGTTCAAAAATGCAAAGGCCTCTCTTGCAAGAAGAAATCTTGTTTTACTAAGAATGAGAGAACTTGGTTGTATTACAAAAGCACAAGAAGAAGATGCTCTAAAAGCTACACTACCCGTAAAAGAAAATGCGCCGAAAGAAAAAAAAGGGTATTATTTTATTGAATTTTTAAAAATGATGCTTGAACCAAAGTACAATGCAAATATTTTATTGAAAGCTGGTCTTTCAATTTATACGACCTTAGATATTAAAGCTCAAACAGCCGCCGAAAAATCACTTGAAGAGGCTCTTTCAAAGTTTGACGAAGAAAAATTAAAAATCTTTGAAATGGAAAAAAAAGATCCTGTTAAAATACAGGGAGCAATTATGGCTTTAGATCCAAAAAACGGCGCTATAAGAGCAATGGTAGGAGGACGCAATTTTAAAGAATCTCAGTTTAACAGAGCAACTCAAGCAAAAAGACAAGCCGGATCTGCTTTTAAACCGTTTGTGTATCTTGCTGCAATCCAAGAAGGATTTACCCCTGCAACTGTTCTCGACGACGCGCCGATGGTTTTTATCTATAAAGGAAATGTGTGGGAGCTGGTTTCACGAGATATGACAACTCTTGAAACAATAGCGGAAACTGTATCGGAGGACGATTTAATTGATACAAATAAGATATGGTCTCCTACAAATTACGGCAAAAGATGCAGAGGACATGTAACATTAAGAACAGCTCTCGCTTTATCTATAAACATTTGCGCAGTCGAACTTATTATGAAAGTAAGCCCATCAAAAGTTATACAAACTGCGCAAAATTTGGGAATAACAACGCCGCTTTCCAATTCTTTTTCACTCGCTTTAGGAGCAAGCGACGTAACTTTACAAGAAATGGTCTCAGCATTTGCAACATTTGCATCTGCCGGAATCAAAACCACTCCATACGTTATAACAAAAATCGTTGATAAAGATGGTAAAATTTTAGAAGAAAATCTACCTGAACAAAAAGAAGCTCTTTCGGAGCAAGTTTGTTTTATTATGACCAACATGCTTAAAGCAGTTGTAGAAAAAGGAAGCGGTTGGCGTGCAAAAAATCTAGGAAGACCCTGCGCAGGTAAAACAGGAACAACAAACGGGTCAAGCGATGCATGGTTCGTGGGATATACGCCTCAGCTTGTCGCCGGGGTATGGGTAGGCTACGATGACCGTTCAATTTCACTTGGAGACAGAGTTTCCGGAGGAGTAATTGCCTGTCCTATATGGGCAACTTTTATGAAAGACGCTCTAGAAGGCAAACCTGTGTTAGATTTTGCGCAACCGGAGAATATTGAATGGGCATTGATTGACCCAGTTACAGGACTTCTTGCATTGAGTAAAACTTCAGGCGCATCGCTTGACGCTTTCATCAAAGGAACAGCGCCTACACACTACTACAACCAACCTGCTTTGGATAATGAACAACAAGAGAATTTAATTATAGAAACAGAAGGGTTTTAAAACCTGACTTTCACTCTTCAGTTACCATAATTATTTCAACAATTGTCGCTAAAATTTAGAAATGGTCTGTACTTAAAGATTAAAATGATGCTTATAGCAAAGCGACACGGTGTTATCCGAGTATTATTTATAGACGCTTTTCTTTAGCAGCCAGCGTTCGAAGTCCTTAATTTTACACCTGGCTTGACCGCTTTTCGAAAAAATGAACTGAAGAATATTTGATATATTTTTCATACGCAAAATTAAAACTTATTGATTTTTCAATAAAACTTTAAAACACATTGCAAGACTAAAAATAAGACTAAATCTTGATGAGTTATTATATTCCATTTTGTTTCATCATAAAACAAATCTTCAAGATATTTTTATATACCATCGTGTTTATATAGATGCTATTTAAACTTTAAAAGTAAAACTCGGAGGATTATATCATTACAAAGCGTTTAGTAAAAAGGAAGGA
>JAIXNA010000201.1 GCA_020328135.1 Candidatus Endomicrobiellum dinenymphae | reverse complement strand
AGGAGCGGGGAAATGTCTGAGACTCTAGATTTGGCATTGGCAGGGCGGTTTTCCTTAAAAAATAAGTATGGTGAAAAATTAAAAGTCGTGGGTGTGTAAAAAATACTTTTCATGAACACAACATCACAATCACAGGTAAAACGCATGAAAAGTATTTTTTACACACCCACGACTTTTAATTTTTCACCATACTTATTTTTTAAGGAAAACCGCCCTGCCAATGCCAAATCTAGAGTCTCAGACATTTCCCCGCTCCTTTTTTCAAAAGGGGAACTAACGACGACAGCTGTGCCCGCCATCCGATACCCGGCAATTTTGCTGCCGCCACTTTTAGAGAAATGGGAATAAAAAAGTAAACAACATGTATCCTTCGTCGCACTCAAGTATGACAACCACCAAACCTGATATTATCTTCTCCAACAACAACTGATAAAATATATTGTATTTTCATGTTAAGTAAGAAGCTATCAAATCTCCCACTTCTGTTGTGGAAAGCCCCATTTTTCCGGCAGACATACTCTTTATTTTGCCTGACTCTAGCGCTTTGATTACTGCGTTATCTATATCTTTTGCTGCTTTTGTTTCCCCAAGCGCTTCAAGCATCATAGCACCGGCATTTATGCTTGCTATAGGGTTAATGACGTTCATTCCGGTATATTTTGGAGCTGAGCCTCCCATAGGCTCAAACATTGATACGCCTTTGGGGTTAATGTTTCCCCCAGCCGCTACGCCCATTCCGCCTTGAATCATTGCCGCCAAGTCTGTAATAATATCGCCAAATAAGTTATCTGTAACAACTACGTCAAACCACTCGGGATTTTTGACGAGCCACATACATGCCGCGTCAACGTTTACGTAATCGCCTTTTATTTTAGCGTATTCTTTTGCGACATCGTTAAAAGTTCTCTGCCACAAATCTGAAGCAAACGTTAAAACATTAGTTTTGCCGCATAATGTCAATTTATTATTTTTTGCTCTCTTCTTAGTAAATTCAAAAGCGTAGCGAACGCATCTTTCAATGCCAAATCTTGTGTTTATAGACTCTTGCGTTGCTACTTCGTAAGGTGTGTCTTTTCTTAAAAACCCGCCTGCTCCTGTATATAAACCTTCCGTATTTTCACGAACAATAATCATATCTATGTCCGAAGGCTTTTTGTCTTTTAAAGGCGTTTCAACATTAGGATAAAGCTTAACAGGACGCAGATTAATATACTGATCAAGGTCAAAACGGAGCTTTAAAAGGATACCTTTTTCAAGAATTCCGGGTTTTACATCGGGATGTCCGATTGCTCCAAGGTACATAGAGTCGAATTTCTTAAATTCTTCTACAACGCTTTCAGGAAGAACTTCTCCTGTTTTTAAATATCTTGCCCCACCAATGTCGTAATTTACAAAATCGAGTTTAAAATTGTTCTTTTTTGCCGCTGTTTCAATTACTTTTACGCCTTCTCTTATTACTTCGGGACCTGTTCCGAAGTAATAAGAGAAGGCGTAAAAGTAATTGAAACAGCG
>JAIXNA010000086.1:4332-5015 GCA_020328135.1 Candidatus Endomicrobiellum dinenymphae | reverse complement strand
GGCATCTCCTGACAAACAATATTGATGTGTTTCTGTTTTTAGTTTTTCAAATTCTTTTATTCTTTTAGCAACGCTTGTAGAACCTGTATCAACAACTTATTATTGTTCTAAACACGGTAAAATCTGCAAACCCATATTTTCAATTATAAAGTGGTGGAAAACATATTCAAAAGACACAGTTAAAAGAATAAAAGAATTTGAAAAACTAAAAACAGAAACACATCAATATTGTTTGTCAGGAGATGCCAGAACAATTGACATTTTTACGGCGCTCTCTAAAAGGAAAAAATCTTTTGCGGATATATTAAACAGACAAAAAATATCAGGCATATTTTCTAGTCCGCCTTATGTAGGACTTATAGACTATCACGAACAACACGCCTACGCCTACGATTTATTTGGTTTTGATAGAAAAGACGAACTTGAGATAGGTCCGTTATTTAAAGGACAGACGAAAGAAGCGCAAAAAAAACTATGTTGAAGGAATTTCAGCCGTTTTGAATAATTGTAAAAGATACTTAAAAAAGAATTATAACGTTTTTTTGGTAGCTAATGACAAGTATAATTTATATTCGGAAATAGCCAACAAAGCAAGAATGAAAATAACAAATACTTTCAAGCGTCCGGTATTAAACCGCACAGAAAAAGACAAAGGCGCGTATTCTGAAATGATATTTCATTTG
>JAIXNA010000086.1:0-4322 GCA_020328135.1 Candidatus Endomicrobiellum dinenymphae | reverse complement strand
TGAAATGATATTTCATTTGAAGGAAAACAGATGTCTTTAAATCAGATGCAAAAGTCCAAAGTTGAAGAAATTTTAAAAGAAAGTCTCCGGACTAAATTTGAGAACTACAAACCAGAGCCAGCCTCAATGCCATTTCATACAAGATTGCTTGGTAAAGACAGAGTGGCGCTTTTTTCTTTTATACACTCATTAAATACTAATTTTGGAACGGCTATATTTGAACCTGTCGCTCTTGAGTTGGCAAAAACTAATCAAGGAAAATTTAAAATATGACTATTAAAGAATTTGTAGTAAAATTCAAACAAATTAAAAAAATGGGATTTATACCTACTAAAAGAAATGGAGCAACGGGTATAGGGTATACTTTGGAAACACTTCTTGGCATAGCTGAAAATAATGTTGCTCATCCTGACATTGAAGGAGCAGAGCTTAAAGCTCATAGAAGCAAAGTAAATAGTTTAATTACGTTATTTACGTTTAATAATAAAGCATGGAAAATGCCGCCTTTGGAAGCAGTAAAAAAATATGGTAGCTTGGACAAAGATGGACGACAAGGTCTTTATTACACCATGTCTTTAAAGCCTAATAGCGCAGGATTGTTTCTTGATATTTAGACAACGGAAATTTTTGCGCGGCATATATCTGGCGAGGCGATTGCTTCTTGGAAATTGCAAACTTTAGCTGAGAGGTTTATGCAAAAATTGCCAACGCTGCTTTTTGTATCAACATTTACTGAAGAACGCGATGGAGTAGAATATTTCCATTATTACAGAGCGCAACTAATGAAGGGAACATCGTCTGAGCTGTTGGCAGATCAATTCCGCGCGGAAAATATTTTGGTGGATTTGCGGTTACATGACAAAGGTACTATGGCAAGAAATCATGGGACAGGATTTAGGACTTATGAAAATAAATTGTCTTTGTTGTTTAATAATGTAGAGGATTTATAATTTATGTATCAAGTAATTAGAAATACAAAATATGATTATATCGGTCAATCATACGCTTCTCTATATCCAAATTTGCATAAATATCCAGCGACTATGTTGCCGCAGATTGGAATCGATATCTTAAAAGAATTTGATGCCACAAAAGGGAGTTTATTAGATCCCTACTGCGGGTCTGGTTCTTCGTTTACGAGCGGTTTGGAATGCGGGTTAACTAAAATGCAGGGTTTCGATATAAATCCGCTGGCGGCGCTTATTTGTAAGGTTAAATTTACAAAAATTCCTATAAACGAACTTATTGAAAGACAGCAAACATTTAGAAATAATGTTTTTGAATTTCTAAAAAATGAAAATAATATATTTAAGTTGCCCCGCCCTCAAATTACAAATATTGATTTTTGGTTTTCGCAAGATGTGATAAATAAACTAATTATTATTAAACATTTTATAGATGAAATAAAAAATATAAATATTAGAAACTTTTTTTAGCGCCATTTTCTGAAGTTGTTAGAGAATGTTCTTATGCAAGAAATAACGAGTTTAAACTATTCCGTATAAAATCAGAGGAATTGTTAAATTTCAATCCAGATGTAGTTAGCGCGTATTTAAAAAAGTGGAATGATATATTTTTGATATATTCTAATTTTTATTTGCCAAAAATAGAAAACAATGGCAATATAAATGTTAAATGCGCGCAGTTTCAATCTCAAAATGAATCCTTTGATGTTGTTTTAACAAGTCCGCCTTATGGCGATAGTCGAACAACTGTTGCATATGGACAATTTTCAACATTGTCAAATGAATGGTTAGGAATAAGTTTTGCGCGAAAAATAGATAGAATGCTGATGGGAGGAACAAAATCAAAATCAAATATTACGCATGGCGTAATTGCCGATAGCATTTCACAAATAAGCAAAGTTGACAATAATCGCGCATTGGAAGTATCGTCTTTTTATAGAGACTTAAGCGTTTCTATTGCAAATGTGGCAAACAGCGTGCGTAAAGGCGGTAAAGCAATATATATTGTTGGCAATAGAACTGTAAAAAATATAAAACTTCCTACAGATCAATTTGTTGCTGAAAAGTTTGAAGCCTGCGGGTTTAAACACGTAGTCACCTATAAAAGAGCTTTAAGTAATAAAGCTATGCCGAGTAAAAATTCTCCAACTAATAAAGCTGGGAAAACCGTAAATACTATGCTACATGAACACATTGTAGTATGCGAGAAAAAATATAATTATGACATTAACTAATATCCAAAAATTGAACTTTGAAAACTAACAATATATGAAGAAATTTTTTATTATAGACGGCAATGCATACATACACAGGGCATACCATGCTCTGCCGCCATTTCTTACTTCAAACAATCAACACGTTAACGCTGTTTACGGTTTTATAAAGTTATTGCTTAAAATAAAAAATAATTTTAAACCGGATTATCTTGCGGTTTGTTTTGATTATCCTTCAAAAAACTTTAGACATGAACTATTTAAAGAATATAAAGCAAACAGAAAACCTCTTGATGAGTCTCTTATAAGCCAAATGCCTATTGCAAGAGAAGCCGTAGGAGCTTTAAATATTACTGAAATAGAAATAAAAGGCTATGAAGCTGATGATTTGATTGCCACAATAACCGAAAATAATAAAAAAAATAATTTGCAAACTGTTATTGTAACCGGCGATAAAGATATGTTGCAGTTAGCAGAAGACAAAAATGTTTTAATTTGGAATGATTCCAAAGATATTATGTATGACGCAAAGAAAGTTGAGGAAAAATACGGCGTTGCCCCTTCGCAGCTTTCTGATGTTTTTGCTTTAATGGGCGATGCAGTCGATAATATTCCCGGTATAAAAGGTATTGGCGAAAAAACCGCCATAAAACTTATAAAAGAATTTGGAAGTCTGGAAAATATTTTACAAAATGCAGGTTCTGTAAAAGGAAATGTCGGAAAATTGTTGCAGCATGGTAAGGAAGAGGCTTTAATTAGCAGAAAACTGATAGCTTTAGACAAACAAGTTCCTTTAAATTACAGCATGGAAAAATTTGAGAATAAAAATTTGGATATAAACAAAACGCTTCCTTTTTTTGAAAAATATGAATTTAAAAGTTTTGTTGCAAAATATTCCGACACAAATCATAAATCTCAACCTGCTGTCGTTATGAATGAAGCGCAGCGCAATGGAGAATCCAAAACAGCTCGTGAATCTCAGGAGGTTGTAAATTTAGAATTTTCAGGTAAAGATTTTAAATTTGATTCTGAAATAGTAGGGACTCGCGAAAGAGCGGTTGAGATTGCAAAAGTAATGAAAGAAGCGAACGCAGTTGCGATAAAAACAGTTGGTTCTTTAGCAGATTCTTTAAAAGCCCAGATTGTAGGCATATCGTTGCGCGCTGAAACCAAAGATTTAGGCAAAACTTTAACCAAATCTTTTTATTTTCCTGTAGGGCATAATGATTTAACTTCCAAACAAATGAGCTTTAGCGAATTTAAAAATATTTTTATGTCGATACTTTCTTCAAATAAAATAAAAAAAATCGGGCACGATTTAAAGCATGAAAGAAATATATATAAGATGTTAGGCATCGATTTAAATAATATATATTTTGACACAATGCTTGCTTCGTATTGTATAAATCCTGCTAAACCGCATAACATAACAGATATGTCGAAGGAATATCTAAATTTTTTTGCTGGAGACGATACTTATCTTGGTCGCGGTTCAAAAAAGATTGCTTTTGCCGATGCTTCAATAGCCGACACTGCGCAATATGCAAACTCAATTTCATCGGCTGTATTTGCAATATCTAAAGTATTTGATTTGCAGATAAAAGGGACAAAGCTTGAATCGCTTTTTTTTGATGTAGAAATGCCTTTGGTTGAAGTTCTTTCTGAAATGGAAATTGCCGGTATAAAAGTTGATTCTTCTTTTTTACGTGTTTTTAACGAAAAAATTGTAGTTGAGTTTAAACAAATTGAAAATAATATATATAAAATTGCAGAACAGGAATTTAATATTAATTCTCCAAAACAGCTTTCTACAATATTGTTTGAAAAACTTAATCTTCCTGTAATCAAAAAAACTAAAACGGGATATTCAACGGACGAATCGGTGTTGTCTGAACTATCTTCTTATGAATTGCCCGCCGAGGTGTTGAAATACAGAGAATTGCAAAAATTAAAAACCACATACATAGATCCAATAACAAATTACTGCGCTTATTATGACGATAGAATTCATACCATTTTTAATCAAGCTGTAACAACTACCGGAAGATTATCGTCAACAGAACCAAATTTGCAAAATATTCCTATAAGATCCGCTTACGGCAGAGAGTTTAGAAAAGTATTTGAGCCTGCGGAAAATAAGATT
>JAIXNA010000085.1 GCA_020328135.1 Candidatus Endomicrobiellum dinenymphae | reverse complement strand
CAAACGTATTCGCGGTAGGATCGCCTAAATCGGTTATATATCTTTTAAAATCTTTTAATTTGGAAATTTTTCCGCTTCTCTTAATATAGATTCTTCACTTCTCGATATAATTTCATTACCTTGGCGTACTGCGATGGAGCAGAAATTACACTCTCCAAAACATCCTCTGTGAGTTGTGATTGAAAATTTTATTGTGTCTTGAGCTTTAACTGTTCCGAGTTGTTTGTAGTACGGGTGAACTTCTCTTGTGTAATCAAGATTATATATTTTATCGAGTTCTTGTATTGAAAGAACGTCTCGCTTAGGATTGTATATTAGATATCTGTCGGCGTGTTTTTGCGCTAAAACTTTACCGTTTCGACTGCGCGCATTTCTATAAAAAATATTAAATGCTTTAGAGAATTTATCTTTATTATCTTTGCGCCCTTCAAATGACGGAATTTCTTGCGAATCTTCAGGTTTTTCTTTTGATATGTAATAAATACCTTTAATGCTCTTCCAATCTTTGCCGATCTGCATATAATTGCGCAAGCGCTAATGCGCTTTGTTCGCCCATACCATAAATAATAATGTCTGCTTTTGCGTCAAACAGTATTGAACGTTTTAAAAGCGTTGTCTTTATAATCATAATGCGTTATTCGCCGAAGACTTGCCTCGAGTCCTCCAAGAACTATGGGCTTTGTATTTTTAAAATGTTTTCTTATCAGATTTGTATAAACCATACTTGCTCTGTCGGGTCGTTTGCCATTTATTTCTCCTGGAGTCAAATCATCGTTATTGCGGAATTTATTCAAAGCTGTATTTACTTTGAAACAAGAGAATTCATTGCTCCGATCGATACTCCCCAAAACAATTTCGGTTCGCCAAGCCTTGCAATGTCATTTGTTTTTATGTCAGGCTGCCGATTACTGCAACCTTAAATCCTTTTGACCAAGTCAGTTGCCTATGACAGCCGTTCCAATAAAAGAACTGTCAACGCGCGTCGCCTGATATTAAAATAACATCCAGCGCGTCCCAGTCCAGCTTTTGTATTTCTTCTTTAGTTGTTGGCAACAACTCGGAGTTTCCTATAAATCAGTACGTATAATGTAATTAACTAACTTTATGTTGATACGATGCGTCAATATAAAGTTAGTTGGTTATAGCCAATATTTTCGTTATTATACAAAAAACAGCGTCAAAAATCAGGAAATATGGCAATTGACGGTTAATGGTTAAAGATATATAATATTCGCAGTCAAGGGTTGGATATCTAAATCAGTCGAAAATTAATCAGATAATAGAGCTTGTGTTTGACTTGTCAAAAAGTCATTTGTTTGATACAGAAAACGGCGAAAGAATTGCTTAGTATGTGGTTTCAAAAGAAAAGAGCTTACGCGTCACGGGATTTTTTATTTCGTGAGTTATTGGAGAAAAATAAAAWATGAGAAAGAAAAAAACAAATGATGTGTCAGAACTTTTAAAAATAGCCAAAAAACCATCAAAGATTGCAAGAAAGTTGCATCCTTTTTATCGCGGTAAAATTGAAGTTGTTCCAAAATGTAGAGTCAAAAGTTTAGATGATTTTTCAATATGGTATAGTCCCGGTGTGGCTGTCGTGTGTACTGATATTTATAACAACCCAGAACTCGTGTATGAATATACAAACAAATGGAACAGCGTTGCCGTTATAAGCGATGGCACAAGGGTTTTAGGGCTGGGAGACATAGGTCCTGAGGCAGGTATGCCCGTTATGGAAGGCAAAGCGCTTTTGTACAAATATCTTGGCGGTGTTGACGCGTATCCAATATGTCTTGGTACAAAAGATGAAAAAGAAATAGTACAAACTGTAAAAATATTGCAACCGTCGTTTGGCGGCGTAAATTTGGAAGACATAGAGCAGCCAAAATGTTTTCCCGTTTTAAACGCTTTAAGAAAAGAATGTCATATACCCGTTTGGCATGACGATCAACAGGGGACAGCTCTTGTAACTCTTGCCGGTTTTATAAATGCCTTAAAAGTTGTTGGTAAAAAAATAGGTAAAATTAAAATTGCCATGGTAGGAGCGGGCGCTGCAAATATATGTATATCAAGACTTTTAATGCTTTATGGCGCGAATCCTAAAAATATAGTTATGGTTGATGTTAAAGGAACCCTGCATAAGGAGCGCTTTGATTTAAAAAATAGTCCTGAGCAGTGGTCGCTTGCAATAGACACAAATGCAAGCGATATTCGCGGTGGAATTAGAGAGGCTATGGAGAATTCTGATGCTGTTATTGCCCTATCGACCCCCGGCCCCGGAGTTATAAAGAAAGAATGGATACAGATGATGGCTAAAAATCCTATTATTTTTACGTGCGCAAATCCCACTCCGGAAATTTGGCCGTGGGAAGCAAAAGAGGCAGGGGCGGCTGTGGTTGCGACCGGGAGAAGCGATTTTGCAAATCAAGTAAATAATTCTTTGGGATTTCCCGGAGTTTTTCGCGGAGCGCTCGATATAAGAGCTTCTACAATTACAGATACTATGTGTATAACGGCTGCCACGGAGCTTGCCTCTTGTATAGCAGACAACAAAATAAGACCTGATAGGATTCTTCCTACGATGGATGATTGGGAAGTATTCCCTAAGGTAGCCGCTGCTGTAGGTGTAAAAGCTATAAAGGAAAAAGTTGCAGGCAAAAAATTAAGTTATGACAAAATTTATGACGATGCAAAAGCAATAATCAAAAGAAGCAGAGCTATAACAGGTACGATGATGAAAAAAGGTTATATAAAAAGTGCGAAAGATAAAATCTGAAATAATAATTGATGCAGTCGCTGATGTATGCTCAAAAGCAAATTTTGAACTCCCCGAAGATATTTTAAGATGTCTTGGGCAGCGGTGCGCTGCTTTGGAAACAGGCATAGCTAAAGATATTTTGAGAGAAATTATTGAAAATGCAGATATCGCAAAGAAAGAACAAATTCCGTTATGTCAGGACACGGGTACGGCCAATTTTTTTATAAAATTGGGCAAAGATATAATTATTGAAGATGGCAATATTTATGATGCAATAAACAAAGGCGTTTCTTCAAGTTATGTGGGTAATTATTTACGCAAATCAATTGTTTCAGATCCTCTCGAAAGAAAAAATACTCAAGACAACACACCGGCAAATGTTTATGTTGATATAGTTAGCGGTAATGAAATAGAAATTATTTTTTTGCCTAAGGGCGGCGGCAGCGAAAATGCCAGCGCGTTGAAAATGCTTATTCCGTCGGCAGGTTGGAACGGTATAAAAGAGTTTGTTTTAAATACTGTAAACGATAAAGGAAGAAGCGCATGCCCTCCATTGGTTGTAGGCGTTGGCATCGGAGGCGATTTTTCATCTGTTGGACTTCTTGCAAAGAAAGCTTTGCTTAGGAAAGTTGGCAGCAATAATCAAAGTATTTTTTATGATAATAAAGAACAGGAATTGTTAGACGATATAAACAAATTAAATATTGGTCCTATGGGGCTTGGTGGAAAGATTACGGCTCTGGCTGTGTTTATCGAAACTAAGTCTGTTCATATAGCCTCTCTTCCTGTAGCTGTAAGTATTCAGTGCCATTCTTGCAGAAGAAAGACGGTCGTAATATGAAAATAAATTTACAAGATTTGGTTCTAAATACAGAAACTTTAAAAGCTGGACAAAAAATTTTGCTTAGCGGAGTTATTTATACTGCAAGAGATGCCGCTCATAAAAGAATGATAACCATGTTGGATAGTGAAGAAAAAACACCTATAGATTTAATCAATGCCGCAATTTATTATTGCGGTCCAACTCCTGCAAAACCGGGCGCCGTTATTGGGTCATGCGGCCCGACGACATCATCGCGAATGGATGCGTTTACGCCGAGGATTTTAAAAGAAGGCGTTAAAATTTTGGTTGGCAAAGGCGCAAGGTCTAACGATGTTGTTAATTCAATAAAGAAAAACAGCGCTCTATATTTTGTAGCAACAGGCGGTGTCGCGGCTCTTATTTCTAAAACCGTAAAAAGAGCAGATTTAATTGCTTTTGAAGATTTAGGACCGGAAGCAATATACAGATTGGAAGTTAAAGATATGCCGTTAATTGTTGCAATAGACAGTTTTGGCAATAATGTTTTTGCAAGAGGTTGATAATGTTTTTGGCATTGGATATAGGCAATACAAATATAACTGTTGGTTTGTTTGATATGAAAAAGAAGAAGGTGTTGAGTAATCCTTTAAAAGTTTGGAGAATGTCAACAGTAAAAGAGCGGACTTCAGATGAATATGCAGCAATTCTTCTGAATACGTTTTTTTATTCAGGTTACGATGCAAAGAAAATCGGTAATGTTGCTGTTGCAAGCGTTGTGTCGTCATTGAATGTTGTTTTTGAAGATTTGGTAAAAAAATATTTCAATAAGAAAGTATTCTTTGTAAATCACAAAAATTGCGGTGGATTAGTTTTTGCGGTGGGCAACCCTGAAGAAGTCGGGGCTGATAGAATCGCCGATGTTGTTGCTGCTTATTCTACATATGGCGGCGATTGTATTGTTATTGATTTTGGAACAGCAACAACGTTTGACTGTATAGATTCAAAAGGAAGGTATATGGGAGGATCAATAGCTCCGGGACCTGCAATTTCAGCGCAGTCTTTAAGTTTAAAAACAGCGCAGCTTCCTCAAGTTGAAATTAAAAAACCCTCAAAGGTGATAGGGACTACTACCGTTGAATGCATACAGGCGGGTCTCTATTTTGGTTATATAGGGTTTGTAAAAGAGCTTATACTAAGAATCAAAAAAGAAATAAAAGTAAAACATATAATTGCTACAGGAGGTTTGGCTAGACTTATGTCGAACGAAATAAGCGCAATAGAGATTATTTTACCAAATCTTACTTTAGAGGGGATACGTATCGTATGGGAAAAACATAACGGAAGGCTTTTACGTTGAATTATCATACGTTTTTTAATAGAATACAGGGATTTAGACCGTCTTGCCATATGCGGAGGTTTTTTGATGAGGATTCGTTCGGCTTTAGCGTGTTGTA
>JAIXNA010000084.1 GCA_020328135.1 Candidatus Endomicrobiellum dinenymphae | reverse complement strand
AAACGTAAATATATGCGTAGGGTCGCCGTTTTATAAAACGGCGACCCTACGCATATATTTACGTTTCGGTTTTTGAAAAATTCTCTTAGTTGATGCTCTATCATTTTGGAACATATAGAGTATATTTTATCTTTTACAAACAAAAGCCAAAACCCGTCAAATTCTGCATCTGTGAGATAAAAAGTCTCTTTTATATTGGTAAAAAGTACGCACTGAGATTTACAATTCTGGAATATTTGTGAAATTTTTTGCTCCATTATTAACCCTTTTTTTGTTTATTTTTTCGTCGGAATAAAAGCAACATACTTGACAATTATACAATTATTTTATTACAATAACAAGGCAATCATAGAACATGGTTGTAATTTAATTATCCGCTGTGGCGGATAGAAAAAATAAGGAGTTGCAGTAATGGCACAAGGCAAAGTGAAGTGGTTTAACGACCAAAAAGGGTACGGGTTCATTTCGAATGACGATGGATCGGGTGATGTTTTTGCGCACTATTCAGCTATCCAGTTCGAAGGGTTTAAATCGTTAGCGGAAGGCGACAGTGTAGAATTTGAAGTTGTAAATTCAGACAAAGGTCCTAAGGCGGCAAACATAAAGAAGATCTAACCTACTACTAACTAACAACCTAAAGGGTCTCAGAGAAAATTCTCTGAGACCCTTTTTTAATCCTGTATCTATTTTGACCAACTAAGCGTTACATATGATCGAGACTGTAGATATCTAAAATACGCGTTTGCTCTGCCTTGAGCGCATTGCATCAACACAAAGTTAGCTGATATATATTGCTTTAATCGATAAACGTTTTGCGAAAACTCAATTTCTTAAGATTTTAATTGCTGTATCAAGCGTTTCTGTACCAAACGTTTCGATTTTACCCTTATAAGATAAGTTTTTTAAATTGCCTTTTGGTATTATCGCTTTTTTAAAACCAAGTTTTTCCGCTTCGGCAAGCCTCTCTGAGGCAAGGGCAACAGAGCGTATTTCTCCGGCAAGACCAACTTCACCAAAAACTATCACATCTTTAGGACACACAAAATTTGAATTTGCAGACACTATTGCGCAGGCTGCCGACAAATCAACAGAAGTCTCTTTCACCTTGACACCGCCTGCGATATTTACAAAAGTATCCTGCGTTTCCAAAGGAAGCTCCAACCTTTTTTCTAAAATTGCTATAAGAATTATAATACGATTTGCATCATATCCTGAAACCATTCTGCGAGGTATGCCAAAAGCAGCTCTTGTGACTAAAGCCTGCACCTCTAACAGGATAGGTCTTGTACCTTCCATTGCTACAGTTACAATATTTCCTGCAACGTTCATGGCGCGTTCGCCTAAAAAAATAAGCGATGGGTTTGAAACCTCTCGAAGCCCAGTGGAATTCATCTCAAAAATTCCGATTTCACTTGTAGGACCAAATCTATTTTTATAGGATCTTAAAATTCTATACATGCGCTGACGTTCATTTTCAAAATACAATACCGTATCTACAATATGCTCTAACACTCTCGGACCTGCCAAATCTCCTTCTTTTGTAACATGCCCCAAAAGAAATACCGTAATATTCTTAGATTTTGCAATTCTTAAAAGTTCAGCGGCAGTTTCCCTTACCTGTCCAACAGTACCCGGAGCGCCTGTAAGTTCAGGGTGATAAGTTGTCTGAATTGAATCTATAACCAAAAATTTGGGTTCTATCCTATTTATGGCATCAACAATATTTTGAAGGTTTGTTTCAGAAGCCAAAAAAATATTATCTTTTTTTACATTAAGGCGCTCTGCGCGCGACTTAACCTGTGAAAGAGATTCTTCTCCCGATATGTAAAGGACTACGCCTTGATCACTTAAAGCGTCCGATATATGCAACATTAATGTTGACTTACCTATCCCTGGAGCGCCGCCTAAAAGTATCAAAGATCCCGGCACAACTCCACCGCCTATCATATTGTCAAATTCTCTTATTTTAGTTTGATATCGTGAAAAATCTTTAACCGAAATATCATTTAATTTTAGAACTTCTGATGAAAAACCCGTGAGTTGTCTTGCAGTAGAACATATTTTTGCTTGAACTGAAAATTTTTCTTCCGAAAAACTGTTCCAAGTATCGCAAGAAGGACACTTGCCAAGCCACTGGACGGACTCGTAACCGCATTGTTGACATAAAAATTTTGTTTTTTGTTTTTTCATTGCATATAGCGCCGGCTTATAAGTTGGTATTATATTATTTTGAAGCTACTGCGGCAACGCCTATAATTCCAAGAAGCGCCGCTAAATCTCTATCGCCAATTTTAAGTTTTACGTACGGTGTAACAGCAGTTTTATGAGAAATATCTTCAACTGCAACTCCAGCATAAAGCCATTTTGCAACGCCAATTCTTATATCTGCATCAATTTGTGGACCGCGCTTTTTTCTTGAAAAATCGAACGCATTTGCATGTATTTGTAATTTTTTATAAGAATCATATATAGGCTGAAAAAAAGAATAGCCGCATCCAATACCCGCTTTGCCTCTTAGCGCGCCGCCATAAATTTCAGAATTTTTTCTCCTAAACCCCAATAGAGCTTCCAATCTATTTACATTTTGTTTTTCATCTTGATCTGTAATAGATTTACCATCGGCAACATTTGCAACGCCTACATAATAGAATTTGTTATCGCTAGGCATTATTGTTATACCGATATCATTTCTTAATTTCTCGTCCTTAGCATTGTATCTGCCCGTATAATCCCAGCTCAACCTTAATTTATCAGCCTTTAACATTGTATCTCTGAGAGTGCTAACAGTTTCTTTTGCAGACGTTACCGTTTCTTTCAACTCTTTAGCAATTTGCTCGTCGCTTATGAGGGTCGCTATCATGCCTTCACCCTCGTACAAGCGCGAAACTAATATATCAAGTTTTGCAGCGACATCCCTTATTGATAACAAAGTATCGCTCAAAGATTGTTTACTGTCAGCGGAAACACCCACAAGATCAGTCGAAAATCGATTGAAATTATTAATTGTTTTCGCGATTTGTCCGTTTTGCGCTGCAATATTGTCCAAAATCTCTTTTAAAGAATGTATAGCGCCTGCAAGATTTTCCATAATATTTCCATACGTTTCATTACCCATAGCTTTATTAACGCTATTTGCAATATTTGTTAATGTTTCTTCCATAGACCGAACATTACCTGACAGCATGAAATCCCCTTCCTTCAATACAGACTCGCTTGCGCTACCTGGAACAACTTCAATGTATTTTGTTCCGATAATGCCAACTGAAACAATGCGCGCATAAGCATTTTTATACAGCGCAACTTTCTTATCTATTGAGAGTTTTAATTTTGCTTTCGAGTTCTCCAAGCAAACACCTCTTAAAACTCCAATATCAACACCCGCTATCTTCACTTTCGCTTTTCTGCTAAGACCTGAGATATTATCGAAATTCACATAAACATTGTACGTTCTTTTTAAAGAAAACGACCCCGTAGCAAAAATGGAAGCAACTATTGCAAAAAGACCGACAACAGTAAAAATTCCAAGTTTTAATTGATTGCTCATATTTTATCCATTCCGAAGGTTCTATCTGTAAGAATCGGTCCTCGTCCAGAACCTTCAACAAACTGCCTTACATATTCATTTTTAGTATTGCGCGCTTCTTCCAGCGCGCCGTTAAAAATTATACCGCCATTGTAAAGCATCATGATTCTATCCGCTATTTTATAAGCGGATTTCATATCGTGCGTTACAACGATAGAAGTAACATGTAAATACTCTTTCAAGTTGATTATTAAGTCGCTTATTACATCTGCCATTATAGGATCAAGACCCGTAGTCGGCTCATCGTATAAAATATAATGCGGTTGATATGCAATAGCTCTTGCAAGACCAACTCTCTTCTTCATTCCGCCTGAAAGATCCGACGGTTTTAAATGTTCAACTTTTTCCAAATCAACCATTGAAAGACATTGCGCAACTTTTTGTTCTATTTCTTTTTCAGTATGAGACGTAAGCGTCCTTAAACCAAACGCAACATTTTCAAAAATACTAAGAGAATCGAAAAGAGCGGCTTCTTGAAACACATATCCCATCTTTTTTTGAGTTTCATGCAAATCAAAGGAAGAACTCTTTGTTATGTCTATATCGTCAATTTTTACACTGCCGCAGTCAGGTTTAATAAGTCCAACTATAGTTTTTAACAAAATACTTTTTCCTACTCCGGAAGACCCTATAATGACAACAGTCTCTCCGTCGCGAACCTCAAAGTTCACTCCGCAAAGAACATGCTTATCTCCAAAGCTCTTGCAAACATTTTCTATTTTTATCATTTATTTTTTTATTCTACAGTCGAATCGCTTTAAGTTGCTCTGTTAAATTCTAGCGCCACCTCGTTAACAATAATGCTGGATTGCTTCGTCATTTCATTCCTCACAAAGACGCTGTTGGCGCAACTCAGAGCGATTTGGCTATATCATTTTATTTTTATGGAAACTAACAACGATGTTAAAAAGTAATCTGAGATTAAAATAAGCACCATGGAAGACATCACAGAACTCGTAGTAGCTTTTCCAACGCCTTCCGCTCCATTTTTTGTGTTAAAACCTTTGTGGCACGCGACTATTACTATAATTAGCGCAAAGAAAAAAGATTTTATAAACCCGTGAAGAAAAGTACGAACTGTCATGAAGTCCAAACACTGCGACCAATACACGCTTGAAGGAACGTCCCAAAAAGTCGTAGTGAGAACCATTCCGCCATAAACTCCAATTATATTTGCAATAACCGTAAGCATAGGCAGCATAAAAAAACATGCGACAAATCGCGAAACGGCAAGAAATTTTACAGGACTTGTGCCAAGTGTATATAAAGCGTCAAGCTGCTCGGTAACTTTCATTGTACCAAGTTCTGCCGTAATTGCCGCGCCGACTCTTCCTGTAACAACTATAGCTGTAAGAACGGGTCCCAATTCTATAACCAAAGAAAAACCTGTTACAGTGCCGACATATACCGGCTCATTAAAAAGATTCGCAGTTGCCGTTCCCACCTGAAGAGCCAAAACCATACCTGTAAAAAAAGAAGTCTGTAAAAAAAGAAGT
>JAIXNA010000013.1 GCA_020328135.1 Candidatus Endomicrobiellum dinenymphae | reverse complement strand
GCGCAAAAAATTGTGAAACCTTACCGTAAATAAGTCCGGGTTGACAGTCATTAATTGCTGGGTTTGCAAAAACTCCCGTCAAAATTCCACCCCATATACCCCCAATGCCATGACAACCAAAAGCGTCTAGCGCATCGTCAATTTTAAACACTCTTTTGATAAGAGCTATGCCGCAGTAACATACGGGGCTTGCTGTTACCCCTATGATCAAAGCAGCCCACATGTCAACAAATCCTGCAGCAGGAGTAATACCTACAAGTCCTGCAATAACACCTGTGCACGCTCCAATCAAGGTAGCTTTCCCCTGCTTCATTACATCGATAAATATCCACATTAACATGCCCGCCGCAGCAGATATTGCCGTTGTCATAAACGCATGAGCGGCAAGCCCGCTTGCCGCAAAAGCGCTGCCCGCATTAAAACCAAACCAGCCAAACAACAAAAGCCCCATACCCAAAAATACAAACGGGACATTATGTATTCTATACGAAATCTGCATATAATCAACCCTTTTGCCAATCAAAATAGCAAGAATTAACCCTGTTGTACCTGAACTTATGTGTACAACATCCCCGCCAGCAAAATCCAAAGCTCCTATTGCGCCGCCTATAAGCCCCTCCCTTCCCCATACCATGTGAGCTAATGGATAATATACAAATATTGACCATAAAGCTATAAACAAAAACAATGCTTTAAATCTCATTCTACCTGCGATAGATCCGGTAATAATTGCCGGGGTTATAAGGGCAAACATCATCTGAAATGCTATAAAAGTAAAAGTAGGTATTGATCCGGTGAGCGAATCTTTTGTTATTCCCATAAGTCCTACATTTTTAAGAGAGCCTATAAAATTTAAGCTACCATCTCCAAAAGACAAAGAATAGCCCACTAACATATACAAAACTATACCCATACCCATAATGAACGCAGAATTCATCATATTGCTTACCATATTTTTTCTGCGACCCAACCCTCCATAAAAAAGCGCAAGTCCTGGCGTCATAAGAAGAACAAACGCAGTACAAATGATAATAAATGACGTATCCCCTGCATTAAACATTTTATGCTTCCTCCTATTAAATTACTTAAAATATCTTAAACTCGATATTTTAGCATTACATTTTTGGTATTTTGATATTTTGTAAGGCAAAATACAATAAATTTATTATTTTTACGCATAAACAAATGGACATTTGCTAAAAAGAGTATAATAATTTTTATTTACTTTGTCAAACTAACATGCGCTAAAATTTAATATTTACAAAAATTTTGCACAAACTACTTGCACATTTTCTAGTTTTGGCAAACCTGCATATCTCGCGTCTTTTCGTTTTAAAAAATGTAAGATTTTGCTTTACGTATCTGAAATTTTTGTCAGGAATATACTCACTGCAGGACGGCAAATATAGTTTGTAAGGTAGATTTCAACATAAGTCCAGATTTTATCGTCTTCCGCTATGTTTATCAAATCAACGTTATTTCCTGAACAATTTGAAAGTGTTTTTATAGTTTTTTCTACATMTCTATCAACAAAAGCATTATTATTTTTTAAATAATCCGCAAAAGAGTAACCTGATTGTTTTAAAAAACGTAAAATAAAAGCCGTTAACGCTCGCTTTGGGTACATACAAACGGCAAGAATTTCCCAAATCCTTGATATTAAATCATACTTAATCGTATTTGCAAGATTAAAAGGAGCAAATTCATTTCCAATTTCAGCGGCGTACAGAGCGTATATATTTCTTCCAAAATCCGTTTTGATTGTTGTATTGTTTTTAAGTATACGCGCTCCTATTATTTTTGGTCTTGAAAAATTATTATTAAAAACCATAAACTCGCTTTCGGTTAATGGTTCGGTTGCGGCTGAAAGTTTTGCCGCGATTTTTTTGGCGCTTGGCGCAACGGCCTGAATTTTTCCCCATTCGTAAGAATAAATCGTGATAAGTTTATCATACTCGCCATGTATTTTTGAGTTGAGAACCAGTCCTTTTATTGTATAGTACATTTTTTTAACACAACTTTGTTCACTTTTTTTAAATCGGCATCTTTTATTTTTATGGAGCAATTATTCCATGTTATTTTCTCGCCATTTTCTGTAATTCTGCCAAACAATTCCAAAACCCAACCATTGACTGCAGTACAATTGCCCTTTGGAATACTCAGATTTGGTTCATCGTTTACATTATATATTGATTCACATGCTCGTATAATAATATATTTATTGCGTTCTATATACTATATACATTATTGTTTTTTGTTTTAAGCCGCCTGTTTTAAACTCTGAGTATTTCACTGACATCTGCATTCTCTATCTCTAGAGCATAGTATGCAAAGCGTATTATGTATGTACTCAAGCGCTATAACCCGCGGTTCGTCACGCGGTTGCAAGATCTTTTGTATATACTATGCCTATGATTATGATGTTGTTTAATATTTCTTCTAAAAACAGGAACTTTTGAATATCTTGACTCAATTTCTCCAAAGATCAAAATAACGCTCGAGATTATCGCCAATGAACAATTTTTCTATTACATGTTCATTATTTATAATCATATAAAAACAAATGTCATGGCGTACGTGAACGCAAAGCTCGTAAGCATGTTCGCAATAACATTAACAGTTAGAATAATTGTAAGCAGATAATACGACTGTTCGAGCCATGACGACAAAAATTTGGAAAGTTTTGGAGTTTGAACTATCAGTTTTTACTCTATACCTAGATAAACTTGTAATTCCTATTTTCGCTGCAGAAACCCAAGCCAAAACAAATAAAAGCAAAAAGAATATAATCAACCCTGAGAAAACAAACATTTAAATATCTTATCCTGTTTATCAAACATTTTAGTTTTATTTTCAACATCGTAGTCAGTATATCCGCAAAGATGAAGAACGCCATGTATTACAAGATATGAAAGTTCTTGCTGCCAAGTATTTCCATATTTTTTTGCCTGTTTTTGGGTGCGATTTTTAGAAATATAAATATCTCCAATAAATAATTCTGGAATCACCAAAAAAGATATTACGTCGGTTATACGCCTTACTTTTCTGTATTTTATATTAAGTTTTTTTATTTCCTGATTGCTTACCATTATAAAATTTATTTGGTATTTCTTCACTTTCTCAGATTTCAAAACAGCCACAGCAGCTTGTTCTAACAAAGCTGCGTACTGTTTTGGAAAATCAATAAAACTTATAAAATTATTGTTTTTATTTGTAATCAATTCTTGCGTGATATATACCCATAATGGTCGAAATCATACTATCTCTTATAATTTCTAAATCTCTTAAGGTTATGGGGCATTCCGAAAACTGCCCATCAATAAATTTATTGTTTATTATTTTTTCCACAGCATCTTTAATTCTTAACGCCGTCGGATCTTCTATACTACGACAGGCTGCCTCGCAAGAATCCGCCATCATAACTATCGCCGCAACTTTCGTAGCTGGTTTAGGTCCCGAATATCTAAAATTTTCTATATTTGCATTAGGACCGGATTCTAAAGCTCTGTGATAAAAAACATGCATGGATGTAGTCCCATGATGCTGCCCTATAATGTTAATAATTTCGTTATCAACATTATATTTTCTGGCAAGAACAATGCCATCTTTAACATGAGAAATCAAAATAAGCTTAGACATTTCCGGAGTTAAATCGTCATGTGGATTATGCCCCGATATTTGATTTTCCATAAAATATTGTGGATTTCTAAGTTTACCTATATCGTGATAATATGCGCCTACTCTAGCAAGAAGAGAATTTTCATTTATAGCATTAGCAGCCTGCTCTGCAATGTCCGCCGCCATAATCGAGTGATGGTACGTTCCCGGAACTTCAAGCATAAGTCTTTTGAGCAACAGATTGTTAAAATCTGAAAGTTCTATCAATTTAATATTTGTTGTCCTTGAAAATACTTTTTCAAACAAAGGCATAAACACAAGCATTAAAACAATAGCAAAAGCGCCGTTAAGCGCGCCGTAAAAAAGATTGTATTTAAATTGCGAACTGCCGTAACTGCCCAAAAAATAAAACATTGTTGTCATGGCTATATTTGCAATAGCAATTTTGACGCCTGTATTTATAAAATCCGATCTCCTACAAATACTTTGTACATTTGTTACAATAACAACTCCGCCACAAAGCATAACAAGAAAAATATCAAACTGCATGTCGTTTAAAAGAGCTACAAACAAGCTCAGACTTACAGTATACAAAATACCGATTCTTGAAGATAAAAGCATTGCCGCCATAAGAGAGAACGCGGCTACCGGAGACAAAAACGGCGATACATACTCTCTTGAAATTTGAAATGTCAACACTGCAATAATAAAAAGCAGGCACATCAAAACTACCGCATCGTTATCCTCTAATATTACTTTTTCTTTGTTTTTGGTTTGCGCAATAAAAAAAGAAACTATTGCCGTTATAAAAATAGCCATTGCGACCATAACGTTCCAGCCTAATCCGAAGGCTATAACAAGCATGCAGTAAAGCGCTGCGACTGTAAAAAGCAGAGAAGCGAAAACCGGTATTTTGATTTCTCTCGAAAACAAGCTTTTAGATTCTCTTACGACAGGATCTTTACGAGCGTCTGTTCTAAGCTTTCTTGCAACTCTTAGAAGAAAAGCTCTTATCCAATTTTTCAGTTTCTCAAATAGATTATCCATTCTTCCTCTTTGCGTCACGACAAATACACGACATGAGACGATTCTTCAAGTCCTCAGCTTTCAGACGATAGTCATAGCTGTCGCGCTAAAAGAATAAAGCAACTGAAACATCCAAAAGCGCTGACTCTTCACTTCGCTCAAGATGATAAAGAATAAAGCAACTGAAACATCCAAAAGCGCTGACTCTTCACTTCGCTCAAGATGATAACGATACGCGTCTTCGTTGCCAACAACGCCGGCGTCAACGTCGTTGGCATTGCCGCCCCTTTTAAAAAGGGGAACCAACAGCAAGAATTCCCTCTGGAGTTTATCCTCAAAGATATTAATCTAAGGAGAGAAATGACAAAAAAGCTGATAAAATATATATCTTTCATACCTTTATCGTGTTAACTACCGGCTTAGGAACGATTTTTATACCTAGTTCTTTCGTCTGCTTTTCGCTTACGGGCGCAGGAGCATTTGAAAGAGGATCAACAGCTTTCTGCGTTTTAGGGAAAGCTATCACCTCTCTAATTGAATCTTCTCTCGCAATCAAAGCGCATATTCTATCAAACCCCAAAGCCACGCCTCCGTGAGGGGGAGATCCGTATGTTAAAGCATCAAGTAAAAAACCAAACTTTTCTTTCGCAGATTCGTCAGAGATACTTAAAATATCAAAAATCTTTTTCTGTATATCGCTTCTGTGTATTCTTATTGATCCCCCGCCAAGCTCTATACCGTTTAAAATAACATCATAGGCTTTTGCTTTTGTAGTCCCCGCGTTTTCTTTAGTAAGAGAGTCTGAATCTTTGGGAGACGTAAATGGATGGTGCAACGACTGCCATCTCTGCTCTTCTTTATCCCACTCCATAAGAGGGAAATCAACAACCCATAAGAAGTTAAATTTATTTTTATCTATAAGCCCAAAATCTTCACCCATTTTAAGCCTTAGCGCTCCTAAACCTTGAGCAACTATTTTTTCTTCGTCTGCAAGGAAAACCGCTAAATCGCCAGACTTAGCGTTAAGCTTAGATATAATTGCCTGTACTTCTTCTTCTTTAAAATACTTTACTATGTTTGATTCTGCTCCGGTATCGGTAATTCTCATCCATGCCAAACCTTTCGCGCCAAACTCCCCAACGAATTTTGTAATATCGTCAATTTCAGAACGCGAAAAGCCTGCGCCTTTAGGAATACACAACCCTCTTACAATTCCGCCTTTTGATATTACAGACGAAAACACGCTAAATTCGCTATTTTTAAGTTCTTGAGAAAAATCTCTTATTTCCATTTCAAATCTTGTGTCAGGCTTATCAGAACCAAAACGAAGCATAGCATCTTCATAAGGCATTCTTTCAAAAGGGGTTTTTATATCAATATTTAACGCGGTTTTAAAAACCCTCGAGAGCATTCTTTCAACAGTATTCATTACATCTCCTTCTTCCACAAACGACATCTCAATATCTATTTGAGTAAACTCAAGCTGTCTATCCGCGCGCAAATCTTCATCCCTAAAACATCTCGCAAGCTGATAATATTTATCAAAACCTGAAATCATTAAAATCTGTTTGAAAATCTGGGGAGACTGCGGTAGCGCAAAAAAACTTCCATGGTGCAATCTTGAAGGCACCAAAAAATCTCTTGCTCCTTCAGGAGTAGATTTCGTTAAAAACGGAGTTTCTATTTCCAAAAAACCTTCTTCATTTAAAAAGCTCCTTACTTCATTTGAAACTTTATGACGCATTATAAAATTTTTCTGAAAATTTGGACGACGTAAATCTAAATATCTGTATTTTAATCTCAATTCTTCTGAAGTTTCAACATAATCAGAAATTTCAAAAGGAAGTCCCGGCGAAGTGTTAAGAACTTCTAAATCTGAAACTAGAAGTTCTATACTGCCCGTCGGCATGTTTGGATTAATTGTTCCGGCCGGTCTATTTCTTACTAGTCCTTTAACTGAAACAACATATTCGCTTCTTAAATTTTCAGATGTTTTAAATATTTCTTTATTTTCAGGCTGAAAAACAATTTGCAAAAGACCTTCTCTATCTCTTAAATCAATAAAAATTACGCCGCCGTGATCTCTTCTGGAATGAACCCACCCGCAAACTGTAATTTCTTTCCCTATGCTGTTTTCTCTTACGTCTCCGCAATAACTGCTTCTCTTCATGAAATCCTCTTTCTATTTCAAAATATTCTCAAAATATAATAACGCTATGATTGTTTTTGAATCTTTTATTTCGCCGGTTTTAACCATTTTAACAGCATCTTTAAAACTTAAAATTTCTTTTGAGACAAACTCGTCCTTATCGGGATTTGAAACGCCTTCTTTAAGATTAAAAGCCGCAAACAAATGTATTATCTCAGTTGAAAAAGCCGTAGTTGGATAAAAAGATAAAAGCTCTTCTAATCTTTTGGCTTTATAGCCCGTCTCCTCCTGCAGCTCTCTTATAACACACGCTAGAGGCGTTTCTTCCTTATCCATTTTGCCTGCTGGCAATTCGTATGTTATTTGATTCAACGGATGCCTAAACTGTTTTACCAAAACAATATTCTCTCTATCAAGAAAAGGAAGAACCGCCGCTGCCCCGGGATTTTGTAAATATTCTCTTGTGGCAAGCTCTCCATTTGGAAGTTCTACATCGTCGCAAAAAAGATCAAGGATTTTACCTTTGAAAATTCTGTTCTTTTTTATTAATTTTTCAATCATAATAACGAGAGCATTTTATCATTTTTTTAGAGAAAGAGGAATTTTATACAATGCTTTAAACTATAACTGTGTAACAAAAGCAAATAGAGGCTGAAATTTCAGCCTCTATTTGCTTTTAAAATCTAAACATTTACAGATTGGCGATATTCGCCGCGCTGCTTACCTGCTAACACATTCCAATCTTTTTTCCAATATAACATTCAGTCCTTTTAAAGACTTGCCTTGCGAAGAATCTTTTTCAGCTACGCAAATTAGCAAATCGCAATAACCCAATATCGCAGACAGCGGATTTCTAAACTCGCGCGAAATGCTTGAAACAAATTCTTCTTTTAAAACAAGCGCTCTTTATCTTTTTTAGCGCTAAATCTATTCTCCTAACTCCTAATTTGTATAATCTTGAGAAAAACCAAAACTGCCATGCCGAAACCGCATCCGGCACAGCAGCTAACAACGATTTCTTATTCTTTAGGCTCAAGAGAAATCACAATACCGTTATTCAATTTTGATACAAAATTGAATAACCACACCACTATAATAGTTGATATTACCATCGCAATAGTGTAGGTAGCTACAAAACCTATCCAAGCAAGTATTTTTGCGACAAAGCTAAGCGCTGCAGATGAACCGGCTTGGGAAAAAAAGACTGAGAACAAACCGAGAAAAGCCCCAGAGACTACATAAATAGCGGGCAAGACCTTAAGAACTGAAGAAACCTGAATTTTCTTTACGTTGTAAAGAGACATTTGAGACCTCCTTTGTTTCAATCCTAATCCGCGCCACCGCCTAGACAGATTGTAACAGAATATTTTCTTATTGTCAACTAATTTTGCTCGCAGGCGCTCTACAAAATTTTTACAGCTTTTTTAAAGAATCTATTTTGTTGCGTAAAGCTTTTTCATATCTCCGAGACTTTGAGGAGCGTAATCTTTTGCGTGTCCGGAAGTTCCAAAAGCTTTCATTTTTGAAGCTATGAGACTTGCAAGAGCAGTCCTTGCAGGTCCGAGATAATCTCTAGGATCAAACTTCTCAGGAGTTTCTATAAAAACTTTTCTTATCGCAGAGGTGATCGCGAGCCTCCCATCCGTATCAACATTAATTTTCGATACTCCAAGCTTAATCGCTTTCTGCAAACTTTCTATAGGCACGCCCGTTGCTCCCGGCATTTTGCCGCCGTATTTGTTTACTTCGTCGATTAATTCTTTAGGAACAGATGAAGCTCCATGAAGAACAATGGGAATATCAATTAAAGCCCTTATTTCTTTTAGAACATTAAACGCAAGATTTGCCGCGCCTTTAAACTTATACGCGCCGTGGGAAGTGCCTATTGCTATAGCCAAAGAATCTACGCTCGTTTCATCTACAAATTTTTTTGCTTCTTTAGGATCTGTTAAATGTATTTTGCCTGAACCAACGCCATCTTCAAGACCTCCAAGAGTGCCGATTTCTGCTTCAACAGAAACGCCTTTCGAATGAGCATACTCAACAACGGAACGCGTAACTTTTACATTGTAATCGTAAGTTGACGCGGTTTTACCGTCTTCCGTAAGAGAACCGTCTATCATAACGGACGAGAATCCAAGATCTATTGCCTTAATTACTGTCTCCAAAGAGTTGCCGTGGTCCAAATGCATTGCAACGGGAATATCTGGATTTTCGATAACCGCAGCTTTCATCAAATAACCGAGATACGTAAAATTAGAATACTTTAATGCGCCTCTGCTTGCCTGAATAATCACTGGAGATTGCGTTTCTTTTGCAGCAGCCATAATTGCCTGTATCTGCTCCATATTGTTGACATTATACGCGCCTACTCCGTAGCCTTTTTTCTTCGCTTCATCTAAAATTTGCTTGCCTGTTGCTAGAGCCATTTTATTTTCTCCTATTTTTTTTGAGACTTCTTTTTCACTGTCTTTTTACGGCTATTTTTAGATTTTACAACATCTTCATAAACGCCAATGTTTCTAAATTTCAAATACCTTTCCTCAGCAATTTTTTTACCGCTTAGACCGTCGTATTCGTCAAGATATTTATTTAATGCGGTTTTGATATTCGCAGCCGCTTTTACATAATCGTAATGAGCGCCGCCCAAAGGTTCCTTTATAACTTCATCTATAGCTTTTAGACCCAATAAATCTTTAGCTGTTATTTTCATCGCTGTTGCGGCTTCGGACGCTTTTGAGCCATCTCTAAAGAGTATTGCGGCGCATCCCTCAGGCGAAATAACTGAATAATAAGAATTTTCAAGCATTAAAACTTTATTGGAAACGCCTATCCCCAACGCTCCTCCAGAACCACCCTCGCCTACAACAACGCTTATAACAGGGACTTTTAAATCCGACATATCTCTTAAATTTCTTGCAATAGCTTCAGCCTGACCTCTTTCTTCAGCAGCAATCCCGGGATATGCTCCTGATGTGTCTATAAAAGTTATTATAGGTCTGTTAAATTTTTCGGCAAGTTTCATAATTCTCATGGCCTTCCTGTACCCTTCAGGGTGAGCCATACCAAAATTTCTATCCATATTTTCTTCGAGAGTTCTGCCTTTTTGATGACCTATAACAACAACTGACCTATTATCAATTTCAGCAATACCGCACAAAATTGCCCGATCGTCGCCAAAAACCCTATCGCCGCAAAGTTCTACAAAATCATTGAATATTAATTTCACATAATCTGCAGAATAAGGTCTTTGAGGGTGTCTTGCAATTCGTATCCTCTGCCAAGGAGATAATGAACTGTAAATTTTTTGTTTTAATTCGTCCCTTGTCGTTTCAAGATCTTTAATTTGCTCAGACAGATCCATATTACCGCTCGCAGAAGATTCTTTTAATTCATTAATCCTTTTATCAATCTCCATTATTGGCTGTTCAAAGTCAAAAGTTATTTCCATGTACCCTCTCAAACTTATACTCGTTACATCTTTCTTTATGTTATAAACAATTATTTTAGGGATTTAAAATTTCCCCGAATAACTGATTCTAAAAACTCTTTCATTTGAAATCCTTCCAACACTTTCTTTCCCCCAACAATCTCTAATAATACAATCTACATCTATGTATTCCGTTAAAGCAAACTTTAAACCGCAGCTAAGTCTTGCATGAGGAAAATAATTCACATTATCATATTCAGTCATAAAATATACAGCTTCTTTATACACAGGAGCCATCGCATTTATAAATCCATAGACCCTGGTTTTTAAAAAATTGTTCACATTAGCTCCGACATTAAATATTAAACCATCTGCAAAAAGTTCTCTCCCGATAACTATATACAAACCTTTCTCTCTCTGCAAATATTTCCCTGAATAATCATTATTAATAAAATACCCTTGACCGTCATAGCCTATTGCTAATTGCGGTAGAACCATACTGCCTCCGTAAAGTCTTAATTTAATATTCAAAGCAGGAACCGCAACTTGAGCCTGATCCTTCCCTATAAATTTGTCAAGCTCCCAAGACGCGCCAATATCGAGAGGCTTGAAAATGCCGAAATTAATGTTCGAAATGATATTACCGTACGAAAAACATCTAAACCCCATGTCATACGCGCCGTAACTCAAAACACCTGCCGTAGGAGTATCTATTACATATGTTTTATTTGCAAAAGATAACGAAGCGAAAGAAAAAACAAAAACAGCCAAAACCAACATTTTTTTAAACATTTATTTCCCCTATTGACTTCAACACAGACGTTAAAACTTATATTTAAAGTTTTGTCAAACAATTTCGCGCAAAAAGAGAGCAAACAAAAACTCATTCTGTTCTACAGTCAAGTAACTTCACAGTCAACTAACTTTATATTAAGCCTATTTAAAATACAATCTGCGACTTCGTTTGCCATTAGCCCATCCGTATTAAAAGTAAAATCATAGTCCGCATAAACACTTTTTCTAGTATCTAAGAGTTTCTTGATTTCCATTAAAGAATTTTCACACTTTAGAAGAGGCCTATCGGCGCTATTTTTTAGTCTTTCATATACAACTTCAACAGAAGCGCAAAGATTTATTATTATTCCTCTCTGTCTTAAAACCTTTATATTTTCAGGATTTAAAACCACTCCCCCGCCACAAGCGATAACAACAGACTTTTCTTTTGATAAAAAGAAATATCAAAAGAAAA
>JAIXNA010000200.1 GCA_020328135.1 Candidatus Endomicrobiellum dinenymphae | reverse complement strand
AATTCCTTAATCTATTGTAAATTTTCTGTAAGGAATCGTTTGCTGTATTGATTATTTTTATTGCCTCTTTTGTTCTGCCAAGTTTTTCCGCCAAGCGATAATAATTTTCACATATCTCGTTAAAATTTTCTGATAATTCTACAACATATACGTCAAATCCTAAACGTTTAAGTTTTTCAACTATTGCTTTGCTATTTCCTTCTTTAGTTGCAATAACTAAGTCCGGATTAAGTAAAATTATTTTCTCTATATCGGGTTCTAAGAGCGCGCCTATAACTTCTTTCTTAATCGCTCCTTTGGGACAATAAGTTGTTACGCCTTTTATAGATTGCTCTAGTCCTAATTCATAAAGACTTTCCGTGATAGACGGAGCTAGAGAGATAATACATTTGTATTCTTCCGCGCATGCAGTCGCTGTAAAAATAAATAAAATAATAATACATAAACGTCGTAATCTTTTGATTGCGCTACTCATTACTAATACTCTATACCTTTTTGATCTCGTGTCCCTTCGTTGTACTGATGCTTAATTTCTTTCATTTCTGTAACTAAATTAGCAATGTTAATTAAAGATTGGGGCGCGCTTCTGCCTGTTATAATCACATCTGATTTTTGCGACAAGCATTTTACAAGCGCGATGAATTCACCTTCATCAATAAATTTATCTCTCAACGCAATATTAAATTCTTCAAGAATAATCAAATCATATCTGTTAGTCGAACTTACAATTTCTTTCAATTTGTCCATAGCTAAACAACATTCTTCAACAGCTTTTTCAAAACTTATATTTTTAACGCAACAAGGATGCTCTTTTGCAAAAGCAAAAAAATCCAAATTGCTTAGCTGCATTAGAATTTTTTGCTCGCCATAAAATTTCTCGCCCTTAAACAATTGTATAAGGCAAACTTTAAAACCTTGCCCTAAAGAACGAACTATTTGTCCTATGGCGGCAGTTGTTTTCCCCTTACCGTTTCCTGTATTTATAATTATCATAAAACCTAACTTTGCAGTAAATCCCCTATCTCTAAAAGGAGTGGCGGCGAAGCCTTCGAGGTATGCGAGCGCGGTAGCGCCAAAAACATTACCGAGATACGAGAAGTACGTAGCCGCAAACTTCGACCATTTGCCTGTGATTTTATTTCAATCAATGAAGTTTAATACTGCCTATATCATAAACCTGCGCGCTTCCTTTTTTAAGTTCCGCTGATTGAAAATTGTTTTTCATTTTAAGCCTCCTCTACCTCAAAATTGAACAATCATCGTAAGAAACATTATCGGGTCAACATATTACAAAACCAAAAAAAACAAGAATAGTTACCCGCTGTCAGCGAATTCAAGTTGTTAATGTAACAGTAGCGGCATAATATATCAGGCTGGTATTATAGAAGTTTTCATACAAAAACTCAAAAAAATGACAATCGTCTGCCTAATAAACATACCAGCAAGCTTCTTTATTTTGTTTCACCATTAGATTTTGCTACAAGTTCCTTTAACTTCGCTTGACTTGACTTCGCTTAACTTTATTTAACTTAACTTCACTTGACTCAACTTGAACTTAACTTGACTTGCCTTTAGAAAAGTCTATTGAGTTATGTGAGTTATGGGA
>JAIXNA010000012.1:5992-11271 GCA_020328135.1 Candidatus Endomicrobiellum dinenymphae | reverse complement strand
GCAAGGAAACGCTTTKTTAGTGAGTAGTTTGTGGGCGTTTGTTTGGATCTTTTGTGTTGGCGCCGTACAGTGGAGTTAAAATGGAATGCTTTAAAAAAGAAGTAGAAGTTGCCGGTAAAAAATTTATTATTGAATCCGGCAAAGTTGCGAAACAGGCAAGCGGTTCTTGCGTCGTAACAGTGGGAGAAACAGTTGTTTTGGTCGCAGTGGTTGCTTCGAAAGACCCTAAACCCGGCATAGATTTTATGCCTCTAACTGTTGACTATAGGGAAAGAACTTATGCAGCTGGTAGGATACCCGGCGGTTTTTTCAAAAGAGAAGCTAGGCCTAGGGACAGTGAAATATTGGTAAGCAGACTTATAGATAGAAGTATCAGACCTTTGTTTCCTGAATATTGGAGAAACGATACGCAGATATCTGCTATTGTTCTTTCGCATGATGGAGAAAACGATTCTGACACAGCGGCTATATTGGGCGCTTCAGTTGCTTTATGTACATCTAGTTTGCCGTTTGTGATGCCTATAGCTTCTGTAAGAGTAGGCAAAATAAACGGTCAGCTTGTTGTAAATCCTACAATCTCAGAACAAAAATCAAGCGTTTTGGAGTTAGTTGTAAGCGGAACTGAGGAAGCTTTGACAATGGTTGAAGCAGGCGCGCAAGAGCTTTCAGAAGAAGAAATGCTCGAAGCTTTAAATCTCGCTAGGGAAACGGTAAAATCGATATGTTTAGTCCAAAAAACATTACCTGCAAAAGTAAAAGTAACTGTGGCGGCATCGCAGCAAAACGCAGCGTTGAAAGCAGATATAGAGACTGAAGCAATTGCAAAAGCTGAAACTGGCGTTGTAATTAAAGATAAAGCCGAAAGAGAGATTTTTTGGGATTCATTTAAGAAAGATATATCCGCAAGACTTATTGAAAAATATCCTGAAGAATCTTCTTCTACGATAGATACAATTTTAGAAGATATTTTCTATAAAAAAGCAAGAGAACTTGTTCTAAATAAAAAAATTCGTACGGATGGACGTGGATTAGAAGAAATAAGATCTATAACTTGTGAAACTGACATACTTCCAAGAGCGCATGGTTCCAGTCTGTTTACAAGAGGGCAGACTCAAGCGCTGGCAACTGTAACTCTCGGAACCCCTGGCGATATGCAGATTATGGATGAACTCGCGGGTGAATACAAAGAACGTTTTATGCTTCATTATAATTTCCCGGGTTTTTCAACCGGCGAAGCTAAGAGCGAAAGATTTACTAGCAGAAGAGAAATTGGTCACGGTAATTTGGCAAAAAGAGCTTTGAGACCAATTTTGCCAAGTGAAGAAGATTTTGGATACACGATAAGGATAGTGTCGGACATATTAGAGTCAAACGGATCTTCATCGATGGCTTCTGTTTGCGGTGGGTCGCTTGCTTTATTTAATGCAGGCGTTCCTGTAAAGGCAAGTTGCGCTGGCGTTGCAATGGGCCTTATGAAAGAAGGCGATAATTATGTTATCTTGACAGACATTATGGGAATGGAAGATCATCTTGGAGACATGGATTTTAAAGTTGCTGGCACAAGAAAGGGTATCACTGCTCTCCAAATGGATATAAAAATCTCAGGACTTACAACCGAACTTTTGGCTCAGGCTCTTGATCAAGCAAAACGAGGGAGGTTTTTTATATTGGATAAAATGGATGCCGCAGTTTCACTTCCTAAAAATGATATTTCAAACTATGCCCCACGTATGATAACTATAACAATTCCCCAAAATAAAATTGGCGAACTTATTGGTCCAGGAGGAAAAAATATAAGAAGGCTTCAAGAAGATAATGATGTTAAAATAGATATTGAAGAAACAGGAAGAGTATCTATTTCTGGCGCAGAGTCAGCCGGTGTTGATTGTGTGAAAGAGTATGTTGAGGCTATGACCGCTGAAGTGGAAGTAGGGAAAATATATAATGCGAGAATTGTAAAGCTTATGGCATTTGGCGCTTTTGCTGAAATTTTACCTGGCAAGGAAGGTTTGATACATATTTCGCAGCTTTCAAGTCAGCACACAAAGAGAGTTGAGGATGTTGTTAATGAAGGCGATGAAGTTAAAGTTAAAGTAGTTGAAATAGACAAGCAAGGAAGAATCAATTTAAGCATAAAGGCAGCAAATTAACAACATGGCTAATGATATTAAAAGCAAGGTAAAATCTCTTTATGAAATAATGAAAGATGAAAAAATACAGGAGCTTGAGGTTGACTCTAAAGAGTACAGTATTTGTATAAAACGTAAAAATAACAACGAAGTTTTTTTAAAAAAACAAATCCTTGCGCAATCTCTCGTGGTTTCTGAGGAAGAAAAAGTGGGAACTTCTTCTTTGGGGGAAACAATAAAATCTCCTATAACAGGCGTATTTTATAAATCTCCTTCTCCGTCGTCTCCCGTGTTTGCAAACGAGGGCGATATTGTTGAAGTTGGCAAAACTATATGTGTTATTGAGGCAATGAAGGTAATGAATGAAATAAAAGCAACATTTAAAACAAAAATAGTAAAAATATTAGCGGAAAGCGGTAAGACTGTAACCTCGGGACAGGATCTATTTGAAGTTGAAAAGGTATAAATAGCTGACGAAGTGTCGTCGAAATAGGCTTTACGGCTGGCGAAATATGGCGGTATTTGTCGGAAAATGGAGAATATTCTTCAATAAAATTAAAGCAAAATCTCGGCATGTCAAATACGCCGCTTTGCCTTGCGCTGGGTTGGCTTTCGAGAGAATGTAAAGTTAATTGTTGCGCGAGTTGGGTATAGTTGCGAGATTTCTTTGTGGTTGACTATAAAATAACTTCCAAAAAGTTTTTCTGTCGAAAAGGTTGTTCTCGTGGTAAAAAATAAAAAAACTAAAAATAGGAAGCAGAATAACAGTGTTAAAATGAACAGGGAGGCGGCTGCCCTGTTTTTTGCTTTAGCAGCTTTTTTAAGCGCTTACGTATTTATTATTCCCAATGATAAATCGGGAATACTCGGCCGCGCGTTTTCTAAAGTTTTGGACGGCATTTTTGGCACAGCATCTTATATTTTGCCGTTTATATTATTGTGGTATTTCGTAATACATATCAGACAGTCTGTGGAAATAAGAAAAAGAATTGATTTTATATGGTCAATGCTATGCATGATATCATCGTCAATATTGTTTTCGGCAATACAATATATATTTAAATCAAAAGTTTCTGTTGGAGGAGGATGGATAGGCGATAAGCTATATCCTTTTTTTAAAGAGCTGTTTGATATTAAACTAAGCTTTGCCGTAATTGTAACAATTACTTTAATATTTATTGCAAAATTTTTAAGAGTATCAATCGTTCTTTCGATATATAATTTTTTAAAGGAGTTAAGAGAAGGCGTGGCAAATTCTAAAGAAATAAAAATTCAAAACGATATTCAAAAAATTGGCGCGCAACAAAAAAGTGGGTCTGATTTTTTTAAACAAGAATCTATAAAACCAAATATTGTCAGCAAACAGGAAAGAGAGGAAAAGAAAAAAGAAGAAGCTGTTTTGCAGCCTGTCGCCAAACAACAAACAGTCGATAGTAAAGATTTTGAATATAAACTTCCTCCTGTTGATTTGCTTAAAAACGATGCTGCTTCAATTTTTGTTACAAATAAAGACGATCTCTTGAAAAGGGCGGATCTTTTAAGAACAACTCTTGCGGATTTTGATATTATCGCCGAAGTTAAAGATATTATCCCGGGTCCTGTCGTAACGCGTTACGATTTAGTTTTAGCTCCCGGAATAAGAATTCAAACAGTGTCCAGTATTGTGGATAATTTGTCGCTTGCTATGCGCGCCACATCGATAAGAGTTGTGTCTATACCTGAAAAGGCTGCTGTAGGCATAGAAGTGCCAAATCCCTCAAGCATAGTTGTTGGGTTGCGAGGGGTTTTGAAAAGCAGATCTTTTGAAAATTCACGTTCTCTTCTTACATTAGCTTTGGGAAAAACAACTGACGGATTAGGCTATGTAACTAATTTAGCATCAATGCCTCATCTTTTAATTGCAGGCGCTACAGGTTCAGGGAAGAGCGTTGGTATCCACACTATAATACTTTCTATTTTGTATAAAGCGCGTCCTGACGAAGTTAAATTTATGCTGATAGATCCCAAACGCGTTGAAATGCCAATATACAAAGATATTCCTCATTTGTATAATCCTTGCGTTAGCGCTGCTGATGCGGATATTATTATAAATCCTCGAGAAGCGGCGGCTGCATTAAAAAAACTTGTAGCGGTTATGGATGAAAGATATACAAAATTTGCAAAAGACGCGGTAAGAAATATTGAGGATTACAATAACAAAATGACTGAAACGGGAGGGGAAAAAGAATTTTATATTGTTGTTATAATAGATGAGCTTGCAGATTTAATGCTTGTTGTACAAAAAGAAATAGAAGATTCCATACAACGCTTAGCCCAAATGGCAAGAGCCGTTGGAATACATTTAATTCTTGCGACACAGAGGCCTTCTGTTAACGTTATAACGGGTATTATTAAAGCTAATTTCCCTGCAAGGCTTTCGTTTCAAACTACTTCTAAAATAGATTCAAGAGTTATTTTGGATATGTTAGGGGCAGAATCTTTAATGGGTAAAGGCGATATGTTGTTTTTGCCTTCCGGAGAAGCTAAACCTGTGCGACTTCAGGGCGCTTTTGTTTCGTTAAAAGAAGCTGAGAAAATTATTTCGTTTATCAATGATCAGAATTTTCCTAGAGTTTATGAACCTGTAACAATTGAAACTGATGGTAAAGGCGGGTTCAATGTGGACAAAGAAAAAGGAAGCAGAGATTTAATCCCCGCTTTGCAGCTTATAAGTGAACGTAGAAGGATATCACAAGATTTGCTCAAAGCAAATTTTGGCGGTTCTGCAAGAGCCACAAATATATTAAGCCTTCTTGAGACAGAAGGTTTTGTAACAAAGCCTGTAGGCACTAACAAATGGCAGATAGATTTTAAAAGAATTGAACAGTATTTAAGTTCTATAAAGCCAACTGAGAGTGAAAAGTGAAACGTATAAGGTTGTCTGCCATACTGGGCATAGCGAAATATCCATTTTTAGGCAGCTTAGCTTGCGCTATTGTGTTGATAAATATTATTGTTTCTTTGGGTTTTGCTAAAACATTAAATGATAGGTTAAATGTTTTACTATTGGATATGGAAGCAGCAGATAAAAAAATATATACGCTTAAAGCGGAATATACGCAGACTATACTGTTTGAATCAACAAAAGAAAAACAAGAAATTGTAGGAACG
>JAIXNA010000012.1:0-5982 GCA_020328135.1 Candidatus Endomicrobiellum dinenymphae | reverse complement strand
CGCGTTTTTTTATATTAAGCCTTTCAATTAACTCTTCCGGCTCTAAGTCAAGATAATTAGCATAAGATCTTACAAAGCTCTTATAATAAACCTCGGCAAAAAAGGCGCTCATGTCTCCTTCTTCAATTGCGATAAGATATCTCTCCTGAATTTTAGTAAATTTACGCGCATCCTCTAAAGAGGAATATCTTTAGAGGATGCGCGTAAATTTACTAAAATTCAGGAGAGATATCTTATCGCAATTGAAGAAGGAGACATGAGCGCCTTTTTTGCCGAGGTTTATTATAAGAGCTTTGTAAGATCTTATGCTAATTATCTTGACTTAGAGCCGGAAGAGTTAATTGAAAGGCTTAATATAAAAAAACGCGAGCAGGAAAAAGAGTTTGTTATACAGGAAAGTCCCAAAGATAATAAAAAAGATATTAAGAAATTGTTAATTGGTTTTACGTCTGTAATAGTTATTGCGTTATTTTTGTTTTTTATATATATGCAGAAACATGTTTCAAACATTCCGTCTTGTGATGAGATTCCGTTGCAAAATGACAAGGTAAACAATCAAAATGAAGTTAAAGAAGAGCTGTCGCAAGAGTCCTCTCCTGTCGCAAATATAAAACAAAAGCTTGATGTTGAAGCGAAAAGTACTGTTTGGATTAGAATAGATTGCGATAATATAACGGCATATGAAGGCATCATTGCTGTGGGAAATAAAAAGTCATGGGAAGCTGACAAGTCTTTTACGTTAAAGATTGGCTATGCACCAGGTGTTAAGGTTCTCTTTAACGGGGATAAAGTTGATGCGCTTACAGGCGCTGTGCGAGATGTTAATACAATTGTTTTGAAGAAACGGCAATAATATGCAAAAAGTAGCGATAGTAGCTTTAGGGTGTCCAAAAAATACAGTTGAAGCAGAATACTTGTTGGGAATTTTCAAAAACAAGGGTTTTGAGATAAGCGATAATCTTGACGAGGCTGATATTGCTGTGGTACATACCTGTTCTTTTATAAAGGCAGCAAAAGAAGAATCAGAAAAAAATATCCGCGATGTTTTAGATATTAAAAAGAAAACAGGTTTACGCGTTTATGTTTCGGGATGTCTTCCGCAATTATTAAAGGAAAAAATGTCGACGTTTTTTCCTAATATTGACGGGTTTGTAGGCACAGGGACTTTAAAAAATTTACCGGGATTAATTTTTAATAAAAGTTTTGATAAATTTCTTTTTCCACCAGGCGGTTTAAATAGTTCCAATCATAGACTGCTCTCTTCGAGCATGCCTTCTGCATATTTAAAAATTGCCGAGGGGTGCAACCATAGATGCAGTTTCTGTATAATTCCCGTTCTTCGCGGCAATTACAAAAGTCGTAAAATAGAATCTTTGGTTAGCGAGGCAAGGGCTTTAGCTGACAGCGGTATAAGGGAGCTTATTTTGATAGCTCAAGATACAACAAGTTACGGCAAAGATATTTACAATGCTTTTGCTTTAGATAAACTTCTTATAAAACTTTCAAGGATAAAAGAATTGCAATGGATAAGATTGCTCTATACTTATCCGTCAAGTATTACAGATAATTTAATTGCAGTATTTGAGGGGCATAAAAATATTTGCAATTATATAGATATTCCTATACAACATATAAGTAAAAGTATTTTGTCTGCGATGAGACGTCCGTTAAATACTGCTGCTATTATTGAAAAAATTAAAAATAAGTTGCCAGATATTGTTTTAAGAACGTCCATAATAACGGGGTTCCCCGGGGAAACAAAGAAAGATATAAATGAACTAATTGCCTTTTTAAATCAAGGATATTTTCAATATGTCGGTGTTTTTGAATATTCAAATCAAAAAGAAGCTGATTCGTCAAGATTAAAAARGCATATTAAAAATTCTGTTGCAAAAGAGAGAAGAACGCTTATAGAAAAGATGCAGTATGGTATTTTTAAATCAAAAATTGATAGAATGCGCGGCAATACAGTTGATGTTCTCGTTGAAAGTTGTTTGAAAAAAGATAACAAATATTATGTGGAAGGACGAAGTTATTTTCAATCTCCTGAAATTGACGGAAATATGGTGTTGACGGGCGATAGGCCATTGGTAGTAGGAAAGTTTTATAAAGTCGCAATAAAAGGCGTTAGCGGATATAATGTTATCGTTGACTAACTTTATGTTGATATGTCAACATAAAGTTAGTCAACGATAGAGCGAGAATAAAATGAATTTAGCAAATAAGCTTACGGTAGCAAGAGTATGTATGGTTCCATTTTATATTTTATTTATGGAACTTGGCGGTTTTTATAACAGTATTTTAGCGCTTCTTGTTTTCTCTATAGCGGCTATTACAGATTTTTTTGACGGCAAAATAGCAAGAGAGAATAAAACAATAACGTCTTTGGGAATATTCTTAGATCCTTTGGCAGATAAACTGTTGATTTCAGCAGCTTTTATATGTTTTGTAGATATTCCAATGCTTGGTATTACTGCATGGATGGTTATTGCAATAATTGCAAGAGAGTTTTTAATTACGGGGCTTCGTTCCATTGCTGCATATAAAAATATGATAATACCCGCTGATAAATCCGGAAAATTTAAAACTACATCGCAAATGATCGTTATTATAACTATAATGGTAATTCTAATAGTTAACGAAGCATTTTTAAAATTTTTAAGAGTAAACCCTGTGGCTTTAAAGTTTTACGATTGCGATGCTTATGCGACATTAGCCGTAATAATGGATAAAATTCCTTTTTGGGCAACTTTGTGCGCAGCTATTCTTACGATTGTTTCAGGTGTAAACTATGTGTGGAAATACAGAAAATTGTTGGATGAAAAATGAATAAAATAGTACTGTTTTTTTCTTCTGCTTTTGGCGTGGGCTATATAAAATATGCTCCAGGAACTTTTGGCAGCTTAGTTGGCGTTTTGCTTTGGTCGTTGTTTGTTCCTAATATATATTTATTGCAAGTTTTTTTACTTGCTGCGGTATTTGTTATTTCTATTTTATTTTCTTCTATGGCAGAGGAAATTTACAGAAAAAAAGACGATCGAAGAATAGTTATAGATGAAGTTGTCGGGATGTGGGTTTCAATAGCGTTTTTACCTAAAACATTTATATTTTTGTTTTTAGGTTTTATATTATTTAGAATACTCGATATCGAAAAGACTTGGTTTATAAAGAAATCTCAAAACTTTAGAAGCGGACTTGGCATTACTATGGATGATATATTGGCTGGTATATTTGTAAATGTAATATTGCAGTTTGTAAAGTTTTTATTTTATTAGGTATATGTTAACCATTGTCATCGTTTGTCATACTGAGTGCAACGAAGTATTCATTTGTTGCCTCTTTTCCTTTCCATCTTGATGTGATGATAAAATATACAGTCAAATCGCTTTAGGTTGCGCTATATTTGTAGTGAATTCCCCTTTTTACAAAAGAAGGGGCGGCAGAGGCGCAGCCTGACGAGGTATTTAAATTTGAGCGCCTTTAACTATAAGCGCAACCTAAAGCGATTTGACTGTAGTAGAGAGGCGCTACAAATGATAAAGATTAAGAAAATATTATCCGGGTCTTTAGATGAAAATTGTTATGTTATTTATGATTCTGAGACTTTGCATGCCGCAATTATAGATCCAGGCGAAGATGGTAATAAAGTCGTTCTTGAAATAGAAAAAGATAGATTTAACCCTGAGATTCTAATTAATACGCATGGTCATTTTGACCACATCCTTTCTGATGATAAAATACGTTCTAAGTTTAAAATTCAGTTAGCAATACATGAAAACGATGTTTCGTTACTTTTAGATTCTTATAAAAATGGTTCTGATTTATGCGATATCCCCGGGACCGTGAAAAGTCCTGATATATCGCTCAAAGACAATCAAGAAATAAAATTATCGTTTGCTACTTTTAAGGTTTTACACACGCCTGGACATACAAAAGGTAGTATATGTTTGCTGTTCGATGGTTTTTTAATTACAGGCGACACTCTTTTTGCCGGAACAGTAGGTAGAACAGATCTTGATGGAGGCAGCAGCGAAGAAATGTTTGTATCGCTATCTAAATTGAAAAAATTGGATCCCTCTCTTGTTATATATCCCGGGCACGGCAGTGAAACTACTCTTGCAAACGAGTTGAGTCATAATCCATATTTAAGAGATTAAGTGTATTGTATTTATTAAGCACGACAGATATTTTATCAAATGTCTTGCCTATGGCGAAGTATCCATTAAAAAGATTTTATCACGAGAGGCTGTGTGTGTTAAACTGCAAAAAGGCGCTTAATGATTTTATTTCTTATATAGTAGTCGAAAAAGGCTTATCTAAGAACACAGTCTTAGCTTATCGCGCTGACGTATCAAAATTTATTAAATTTGCGCAAAACAAACAGATTCCTGTTGAAAATTTTGAACATCACGATATAACTAATTTTTTATGGGAAATAAAAATGGCAGGACTAAAGCCAAGATCTCTTTACAGGCTTATTGAATCTTTAAGACAGTTCTATAAATTTTTAAGTTCGGAAGATCTTGTAAGAAATAATCCAGCCATTTATTTAGCCGCTCCAAGAATACCTGAAAATTTACCGGGAATGCTTACTTTTGACGAGGTTATGCTTTTGTTAAATTCAATAAGCGCTGATGGCGAAATGAATATACGGAACAAAGCTATGTTAGAGCTTTTATACGCCACAGGACTCAGAGTTTCCGAACTTGTAAATCTTAAATTTTCTGATATAAATTTACAAGATTATTTTTTAAGAATTGTCGGTAAAGGTTCTAAGGAAAGACTTATTCCTTTTGGTAAAAAAGCGGGAGATTTCATTAATATTTATCTTGCAAAAAGAAAACCTATTTTAAGTGAAGACGATAATGTTTTTATTTCAAGACTTGGTAAAAAACTTTCGAGAATTGAATTTTGGAGGCAGTTTAAAAATATTGTTAGAGATACAAATATTACTAAAAATATCACACCGCATACTTTAAGACATTCTTTTGCAACTCACTTGCTTACCGGAGGAGCAGATATTAGATTTGTGCAGGAAATGCTAGGACATACTTCAATCGCAACAACTCAAATTTATACTCATCTCGATAAAGAAAAAATCATACAGCAACACAAGACGTTCCATCCCAGGGGATAATTTTGTACATTTTATCATTATATCTTTTGCGTAACCAATATATGAAAACATAAGCTTTGCAATAGAATTTGCGGTTAAATGGACGTAGCGCGTTAAAGTTCAAAACAGATTGAATTACTATACTTTTTCACCTAGAGAGCAGTTTTTTGTGGACACTCTTGTTACCTTGGCGCGGAAAGTTCGCAGTTGACAATAGCTAAAGCGCCCAAATTTACGCTCAGTTGCACAAGAAGTCTATTGTGACTTGCAATATTAAAAGTTTTGGTTTGATGTATACATGCCAGCAAGGAAAAAGCTAAGAGTCGTAAGGATTTAGTAAATATTTTATGTCTTAAATTTGACAAACCCATAGAAAAGATGTATCATCCCCTCGTAAGCGCAATCAAACAGAAAAGGTTGTATATTCTTTTCTCACTAGTAGTTTGGATAACTATTGAATCCTTGCCATTGCAAGTTTCAACCACTACAAGAAACATTTCTTTAAAACACACACAAAAAGATTTCACAAAAGTTTTACAAGAGGCTTGTTTTCTACTGATGGATAAAGCCTATGAAGGATCGCAAACAAAAGACTAAAGGCGATGGATAGAGGATTTGGCCCAGTGGCTTCTCCAAAGAAAAACCAAAACAAAGAAAAACCGAAAAAATTCATTGGCGCATGAGGGAAACTTATATAAAAAAGTGAGGGAAAGATCTGTTGAGGAATTTTAAAAAGGCAATAAGCATAGTTGTTTTATTTAGTTTTGTATTTAGCGCATGTGGAAAAAATGCAAATTTAGAACGAAGAAATTTAGTCAACGCCGCTGTAATAGCTTCTTCCACAACTACAAGAGAAAATGATTCGC
>JAIXNA010000199.1 GCA_020328135.1 Candidatus Endomicrobiellum dinenymphae | reverse complement strand
CGGAGGCGGCAGCCTAAACATGGCAAGTAAAAGTCTTGGACATTCAAACACACAAGAATTACTGAAGAAGTTTACACAGAATTCAAACCCTACGAATATTCCAATGTTGTTGACTACATCAAAATCAACGTTAAAAAACCTAAGGTGAAATTGTAAGAATTGACCGAATGGGATTTTTGACATACACAATATTATCGCATATTCAAAATTTTTCAAAATACTTTTTTAACTTATTGGGAAACAGTTTACTTTTTTTGCTCCATCTTAAATTTTTTTAAGTACTTTTGCAGAAAGTTTGTCAGAACTCTTGGCCTCTTTAGACATTATCATAGCTAAAAGCTTATTCACACGAACTTCAAGCGCTTTTTTATATCTCTATGGTCATCTATATCAAGCTCACAAGACTTATCTCCATTCTCATCAAAATGACTAACATTAACAATCAAAACATTTCCGTCAACATCGACGTCGGATATAACAAAATACAGATGTGATTCGCCAGATTCGTCAAATCTCCAAAACGCAATACCCTTATAATTATCGCATCCGTTCATTTCATTTGTGTTTTCTCAATTCGCATTCTAAAGAAAGCCTATCATTCTCAGAAGATAATATTTCTTTTATATTATCTTCACTCTTATCCAAAGCAGACAATATTTCCCGTTTTGTAACAGATATGGGAATACCATTCTTTGCTTTATCTTCAACTTCTCTCCATTCTGGAAACTTATGAATGACTTTATCAACTAAATATCTCCAATCTTTATCGCCATACTGTTTGTCAACTTTATCCAATATTTCAATTTCAGCCTCACATAATTCATCATAATTGTCATCTAATTTTAAAGTAGAAATCAAATCATAACCTATTTTCTGAAATTTCATATTCTATTGCGCTTGTTCAAGATGATTTGTATTCTCTCCATTGATAAAATACAAAAGCCCGCTTAGCGCTTTCCTTGAGGCAATGCGCAATACTCATCATCGGTAATAGGGAAATCATAAATTTTCATACATTCTCTATCTGCTGTATAAAGAATTTTTATTAGTTTCGTATAGTTTAATTTATACTCATGCCTTGCTAAAACATAATTTACAATTTGCACAAGTTTTTTGAAATTCATTTTAGCCGCCATATGATGCCAACAGCCGTTAAGACTTGATAACTTTGAATTATCGATATTTACCCGACAGAAGTTGCTAGAACTATTTATCTCGTCAACGACTCAAAGACATTCGCAAATGCGGACGGAGGGACTTGAACCCCCACACCTTGCGATATATGGTCCTAAGCCATACGCGTCTGCCAATTCCGCCACGCCCGCATTGCGAATGTAATTATGCGATATAGTTGACACGATTATGGCAGCACAAAAAATGCGCTGCATAGTGTTTAAAAGAAAGAAAATAAACATAAAAAGCCGCTATGTAGTACTATTTATAATTTATAAGGCGACATACATTCCGCCAATCATCTCTCACAAGACGCGCCATTAAATGCCATAAAGGAACTGTTGGGGGTTCAAGTCCCTCCGTCCGCATTTGCGAATGTCTTTGAGTCGTTGACGAGATAAATAGTTCTAGCAACTTCTGTCGGGTAAATATCGATAATTCAAAGAAG
>JAIXNA010000198.1 GCA_020328135.1 Candidatus Endomicrobiellum dinenymphae | reverse complement strand
AAGACCCCATGGAATCAGGTCTTCATCGAAACAACACGGAAGAATAGGCTTTGAAGCCGTCTTCGTCTTCGATGGTGATGCGACTTTCTGTTTTCGACCCGAGTAGAAATAAAGACCTGGGTCGAAAACAGAAAGTCGCATCACCATCGAAGACGAAGACGGCTTCAAAGCCTATTCTTCCGTGTTGTTTCGATGAAGACCTGATTCCATGGGGTCTTAGGAAAGGTCAATGCGCTGATCCAAAGGCAAATGTATGTTATAATAATAACATCGTTTTAGAAGATAGTTTTGATCCAAAGAAACTTCCTCACTGTTGTTTCGATGGTGTTAACTTCAAGAATATTGACATAGACGTAGGTCAATGCATTGAGGCTGAGAGCGGCGCATCTTCATGCTATGTCGAACCATCTGTGTATAATTTAGCTGAAAAAGCTTACTTTGACATAAAATATAAAAAAGAAATTGAGGCATTAACACAAAAAGCGTCAGAAGCGGATAAAGAAGCAAAAGAAGCAATTGAACATCAGATAGCTGTTGGAAGAGATTTTTATAAAAAACACATTGACTACAGACATGATGTAGAAATTAAGGAATTAACTATAAAAGTATTAAATCGGACAATATCGCCAATAGAAAAGGCGGACGAAGAAGCAACTAAAATAATTAGAAAAATATCCAAGCCAGTTGAAATTGCTGGAGAAAATAATTTTGAAAATGAGGTTTTGTTGTCAGACAAGCCGGTGTTAGTTGATTTTTGGCGTCCAGGGTGCCCGCACTGCGAAAAGCTTTCTCCTATTATTGATGAACTTGTATTTAAATATGGGAAATATGGAAAGGTAAAAATATGTAAAGTTAATACAAGTGAAGTTGAAGATGGGATTTTACTGAATAAGTCTTTACTGGATAAGTATAAAATAGAAGGTGTTCCGACTTTGATTTTGTTTAAAAATGACAAAAATGGCAAAATGGTTCGAAGAAAAATAGACCGCTCTGAAGAAGGAAATGACCTAGAAAAGATTATAAGCGAAGCTTTTGACGAAGCCAAGGATGCTTCTTTCACTTGGAAACCAGTTTAGACAGATAAACTTCTTTAAAGTTATTATCTTGTTGCAAAGCATTTATGCGCCGCGATGTATAAAGTTGTTCCATTGCGTTGTCTTTCCATCTTCCAGCTTGCGGGGCTGTTGCGCGATGATGGATATAAAAAACGTAGGGGGGTATTATTTTGAATCTACAATATAAAAACATGGGGGTATTGCTTTGATAAACATCAAGAAAGGATTAAGCATGGTTGTAACGCTTAGTTTGATAATGAGCGCCTGTTTGAGCGGTTGCGGGAAGGAAAGCGAGAATTTTGCAAGGCGCGATAGCGCTGTTGGAGCGGCGATTCAAAAAGAGCAAGAAACTTCTAAAACAAATACGGCTACTACGGAATATTTGCAAATAGAAAATACAGACAAATCCAATCAACTTCGGATATATAATTCGTATCAACAAGATGTTGTTCCTGTAAGTTTTGCAGGAACAAATTTAAAAGACATACAACAAGAGCGTAACATTTCTCCTTTAAACCATTCAAACGTCTTAGGAGAAACGAGCGTAAAATCAAATCTAAAAGACTCT
>JAIXNA010000083.1 GCA_020328135.1 Candidatus Endomicrobiellum dinenymphae | reverse complement strand
CGTGCTACGACGATTTATTTTTTAGCACTTCTGCCTCAGTCTGCAGAATATTCGCCCGCCCTAAATAATTATTTAGGGCGGGCGAATATTCTGCAGACTGAGGCAGAAGTGCTAAAAAATAAATCGTCGTAGCACGCGAAAGATGCGCGGGATGAGGTACTGCTGGCGCGAGGTATAAAAAATCTGTCGAGGATTTATGCAGTTCTTGCGCCAAGATATCAGCTGGCGGAGAAAATGTATCTGACGGCGGCGAGAACAATGCCGGAAGTGGCGGAAGAAGCGTATTTGATAGCGGAGGCGTGGACGGATTGCCGCTGCTGCAGAAGGCGAAACGGAATAGGAATGACTAGGGGTTATTAGCAGCAGAGCCAGCGCCAAAGTCGATGCCGGCGACGTAAAATATAGAATTTCAAAAAAAGAAGACTTGCTAGCAGACAAGTCTTCGGATGCGGAGTTAAGTAATTATTTCATATTCTAGTATCTATTTTTTAGATGAATTAGTATAATGCCTAAAAAGTTGGGTGAAATTGAAAAAAGAACGGAGCAGGTAAATTTAGAATTTATTCTTGCAGGGAGGTGCAACAATGCCATTATTAACAAAAAGAGCTTTTATTATAATTATGCTTTTCTTGTGCGGAGTACTCAATTACTTGGACAGAACAGTTTTCGGGGTGTGTTCTGTTTTCATCGCGAACGAGTTCGGTTTTGACCAGGCACGACTAGGAATAATTTTTAGTTGTTTTTCACTTGGGTATATTTCTTTTAATGTTCTTGGCGGTATTTTGGCAGATAAGTTCGGACCAAAGCACGTTTTGTTAGCTGCAGTAATTGGTTGGTCGCTTTTTAGCGGGGCAACCGTAATAGCAGTAGGATTTATAAGTTTACTTATGATACGTGTAGTGTTTGGAATGGCAGAAGGTCCTTTGTCAACAACAACTAATAAGACTATAGACCCGCTGTATCCGCCAGACAAAAAAGCATCTGTTATGGGAATTGTCGCAAGCGGAACCCCTTTAGGTGCAGCTGTAGCTGGGCCTATAGTTAGTTTCATAGCGATTAAATACAATTGGAAATTATCGTTTATTTTCATTATGGTAATAGGGTTGATTTGGTCATTTTTTTGGTGGAAATATATTGCCAACAAAAAATTAGCTAAAACTGAAAATGAGGATTCTGCAAAAGCAAAACAAGAAATTATCTCTTCAACTAAATTTCAGCAAAAACTAAAAATGTCGTTTTACTTAAAACAAAAAGTTATCATTGCATCTGCCGTTGCTTTTTTTTCTTATAACTATATAATATATCTCATTTTAAATTGGTTCCCGTATTATCTGATGACGGTGAGAAATTTTTCCTTGAAGGATACAGGTTTAATTACTGTAATACCTTGGACACTTGGATTTGTAGGTCTTGCTATTGGAGGAATAATTTCAGATTTTATTATGAGAAGAATTGGACATCCTCTTATTGCAAGAAAAATAGTAATAGGATTTGGATTGTTGGTTGGTGCCATATCAATTTTTCTAGTACCATTTGTTGATAGTAGCGCAATGGTTGTTTGTCTGGTATCGATGTCGGCATTTTCTTTGTATCTTACCGGCGGTGTTTATTGGGGAGTAATCAATGATATTGTAGATACTGGCAATATCGGTTCGGTGGGTGGTATTATGCACGGATTTGGAAATTGTGGAGGACTATTCGCGCCTACGGTAACAGGCTTTGCTGTAAAGTTTACGGGTAGTTTTACGGGTAGTTTTGTCTTGGCAGGCGTCATTGGGTTAACAGGAGCTATCGGGGCGTTTTTATTTATAAATAAAATCAAAGCCGATAAAGCAGAAATTAACAAGTATACGTTAGCTTAGGCATGGTCGATTAACTTTATATTGATGCAATAATATATAATTAGTCGACTGTAATGTTGAATTTATGTTTTTGGAGGCAACAATGAAGCAATTATTAACGGTGAAGCCAAGAGAACTTGTAATGCAAGATGTTGAAAAACCAAAAATCTCGATAGATACTGAAGTTTTAGTAAAAATAAAAGCTGCCGGTATTTGCGGTTCTGACGCGCATATTTACCATGGCACTTCTCCGGTTGCTACATATCCAAGAGTTATGGGACACGAAATTGTTGGAGAGATAGAGGAAATTGGCAAAAAAGTTACAAAAGTTAAGGTAGGGGATCATGTCATTGTTGATCAAATAATAAATTGCGGAGAATGCTATCCATGCATTATAAATAGACCAAATGTTTGTTTCAATTTAAAAGTGCGCGGTGTGCATGTTGACGGAGGTTACAGAGAATATGTTACAGCAGATCAAAGCGCAATGCACATTTTGCCCAAAAATCTTCCTTTTTTAGATGCCGTAATGATTGAGCCAATGAGCATAGCTTTTCAAGCTTGTTGTAGAGCGCAAATTACAGCTAACGATACAGTCTTTATTCTTGGAGCAGGAGCGCTTGGCAAAAGTTTAATAAAAGCTGTTTTGCTGACAGGAGCAAATCTTATAGTGTCGGACGTTGTTGAAGAGCGTTTGGAAGAGGCAAAAGTGCTTGGCGTTAAAACCGTTATAAATTCGCTCAAGGAGAATTTGGTAGAAAAACTTAAAAAATATACAAAATATGGTCCGAGTGTTTCCATTGATGCAGCGGGCTTTGTAAATTCGTTGCCGTTGCTTGTTGATATAACCTCCAATGCAGGAAGAGTAATCGCTATGACATTTTTAACTGAACTTTCTCCGTTAGCTCAATTTAAAATCACCGCGAAAGAACTTGATGTGCGCGGTTCGAGACTACAAAATAATAAATTTGAGGAGGTGATAGAGGCATATAAAAATGGGAAAATAACAATAGAGGGGCAATTATCGCATATTTTTGCTTTTGACAAGGCCATAGACGCTTTTAAAATGATAGACAGCGGTGATAAAACGATAAAAAAAATTGTTTTGTCGTTTGAATAATGAGCGCGTATATATAAAGTTGGTTAGCTATATTGTATTAAAAAAGATAACTTTTAAGATTTTCTTATTAGGAGGAATATTTGTATGCAAATTACATTTCGGTGGTATGGAGAAAAACTTGATACAATTCCTTTAAGTTTTGTTAAACAAATACCCGGAGTTAAAGGAGTAGTATGGGCGTTACATGATGCGCCGGCAGGCGAATATTGGGAAATGGATAGAATTAGCCAAGTAAAAAATTGCCTTTTTAACGCAGGTTTTAATAATGAAGTGGTTGAAAGCGTTAATGTACACGAAGACATAAAGCTTGGACTTCCGTCTCGTAAAAAATATATAGAAAATTACAAAAATACTCTTAGAAATCTTGGCAAAGCCGGCGTAAAAGTTGTGTGTTATAACTTTATGCCGGTTTTTGATTGGACAAGAACGGACTTATATAAAGCTCTTCCCGATGGCTCAACAGCGCTTTTTTATGAAAAATCAAAAATAGATTCCCTTAACCCTTATGAATTTCTTGATATCATGTCAAAGCAAAAAGGATTGATATCAATGCCCGGCTGGGAGAAGGAAAGATTGTCTAAAATAAGAGAGCTATTTAAAGCTTATGAAGGGTTTACCATAGACAATCTTTTTGAGAACGCAAAATATTTTTTACAAGAAATTATACCCGTTGCTGAGGAAAGCGGGATAAAAATGGCAATACATCCTGACGATCCGCCATGGAGTATTTTTGGACTTCCAAGGCTTATAACTTCCAAAGAAAATATGCGAAGATATTTGAATCTTATCGACAGTTCGTCAAATGGCGTTACTTTGTGTACTGGCTCGTTGGGATCATCCGACAAAAATGATATTATCGATATGATTAAAACATTTAGAGATAAAATATTTTTTGCCCATATCAGAAATGTAAAGCGTTTTGATAACGGCGATTTCGTAGAAAGTTCCCATCGTGCTTGCGATGGTTCTTTGGATATTGTGGAAATTGTACGTACATTTCACGATATAGGGTTTAAATATTACATTCGTCCGGATCATGGCAGGCATATTTGGAATGAGGAATCTCGTTTAGGGCTGCGTCCGGGATACGGTCTTTACGATAGAGCATTGGGAATTATGTATTTACTTGGCATTTGGGATACGTTGAATAAATAAAATCGGCATTATGAGTTTATGATGGGAGGACGCAATGAATGATTTATTAATAGAAATTTCAAAGATAGGGATAATGCCGGTTGTTGTACTTGACAATTCTCAACAGGCTTTGCCCCTTGCAAAAGCGCTTTATGCTGGCGGTATAAGATGTGCGGAAATAACATTTAGGACTATGGCGGCAGAAGAATCAATAAAGATCATTTGTAAAGAAGCTCCTGAAATGCTTATCGGGGCGGGTACAGTTCTGACTGTGGAACAAGTTGATAAAGCAGTTACAGCAGGAGCTAAATTTATAGTTAGCCCAGGACTAAATCCCAAAATTGTAAGACATTGTCTTGATAAGGGTATTACAATAATTCCGGGCTGCGCAACCCCAAGCGATGTAGAAGTTGCCATGGAGTCTAAACTTGAGGTTGTTAAGTTTTTTCCTGCAGAAGCTGCCGGTGGTATTAATATGATTAAAGCTATGGCTGCGCCGTATGCAAACATAAAATTTATGCCAACGGGTGGGATTGATATAAAAAATTTGAATACATATCTTTCATTCAATAAAGTAATCGCCTGCGGCGGTAGCTGGATGGTTAATAAAGAATTGATTAAAAATGGCGATTATGAAACTATTACAAAATTAAGTAAAGAAGCTTTATTTGCTATGCTTGGCTTTGAAGTGCAACACATAGGTATTAACATGTTGGATGCTATTTCTGCAGGCGAAACGTCAAAACGGTTTGAAACTTTGTTTGGTTTTACAAGGAGAGAATCTTCTGGATCTTTTTTTGCCGGGTCCGGTATAGAAGTTATGAAAAAACAGTTTTTTGGTAAAAATGGACACATCGCTATACGTGCAAATAATGTAACGCGCGCAATGTACCATTTACAGCAAGAGGGTGTTGTATTTGATGATAAAACTGCGTCATACGACGAAGATGGAAATTTGCGCGCGTTACATTATTTGCACGTATAGCGATGTGTCCATTTTTACCAAAAAACTGTTTTTTCATAACTTCTATACCGGACCCGGCAAAAAAAGATCCAGAAGATTCTCTCCTTGTAAAACGGTTTGAAACTTTGTTTGGTTTTACAAGGAGAGA
>JAIXNA010000082.1 GCA_020328135.1 Candidatus Endomicrobiellum dinenymphae | reverse complement strand
CAAAAATTCTCTCGAGAGTAAATCTGCCCCCATATTCCTTGAAGTTTGCTCTCTCCTTTTAAAGCCCCTGCAAGATTGTTTGCTTCTTCGCTAACTAGTTAGTCTTAACAAACAAGTTAGCGAAGAAGCAAACAATCTTGCAGGGGCTTTAAAAGGAGAGAGCAAACTTCAAGGAATATGGGGCGAGCTTACTCTCGAGAGAATTTTTGAATATGCAGGTATGCTTAAAGACGTAAATTACATCTCGCAAAAACAATTTAAAGACGCTCTTGACGGTACAAAAATACCCGATTATATAGTAAATCTGCCTGACGATAAACACATTGTATTAGACGCAAAAACTTCTCTTTCCTCTTATGAAAAATATTATAATTCGCAGAACGAAGATGATAAAAAAATATATTTAAAAGAGCACGCTGCAAGCGTAAAAAAACACATAGACGAGCTTATTGATAAAGATTACGTCGATCTTAAAAATCTTAATCATCCTGAATATGTATTGATGTTTGTGCCTATAGATGGAGCCGTTTCTCTTGCGCTTATGGAAAAGCCTGAACTTATCGGTTACGCATTTAAAAAAAATATTGTAATTGTAACGCCTTCAACGCTTTTGGCAACATTAAAAACTATTGGATATATATGGCGCCAAGAATATCAAAATAAAAATGCGCTTGAGATAGCAAAGCAAGGCGGGAACCTGTACGATAAGTTTGTAACATTTGCGCAGGCTCTAATTGACGCTGATAAGAAATTATCTGAGGCAAAAGACAAAACTCAAGAAGCCATAAAGAGACTTTTTTCTTCGGACAAAACAGGGGACAGTCTTATAGAAAGAGCGCAAAAACTAAAAGAGCTTGGGGCTTCGGCAAAAAAAGAAATGCCTGAAGAATTATTAAAAACTATAGACTCCGGAGTAAAACGCGATGAGTGAAACGAAAATGACAACGTGTAAAATAGAACTAAAAAATAAGGCTTTAGAACTGCAAAATGAACTAAAAAAACAAAACATGGACGTTTTTTTCGATAACAATTCTTTTAAAGATTATCTTGTAAGGCTTAGCGTTAGCTCAAAGGGAATTTTCAAAGGAAAATTATCGCTTTACTATAAACCATCAGAAAAAACTTACTCCTTAAAAAGACAAATTACGAATCCCAAAACAAATTCTATTATTGAAGCAACTTGGAATAAATTAAACAATTTTGAAACTTATTCATCAGACAGCGGCATCTTTGAAGTTTTTGTCGATGGTTCGTATGTTTCGGGCATTACAGGTTACGGCGCTGTTATTTACTTGGGCGACGAGATAAAAGCTGAACTTTCAGGAAGCGTTGCAGATACTCAATTTAGACAGTTTGGGGGAGAGTTAAAATCTGTAATCGAAACATTAAAGTGGTGCAGTAAAAATAATGTCAAAAAAGTAAGAATCAATTACGATTATGAAGGCATAGAAAAATTTGCAAATGGTAAATGGAAAGCAAGAAACAGCCTCTCAATGGAATATGTAAACTTTCTTCAAACCGCGCAGACTAAAATTGAATGGAGACATATTAAAAGCCACACCGGGAACACCAAAAACGATAGAGCGGATTTTCTAGCTAAAAAAGCCGCAGTTGCCGCAGAGAACTGAAAATACTAACAAACTCTCAAAGTATTCTTCTAGATACTTCATACTTCAGCCGCTTTGCTTCTTTAGTACGACGACAGGGGTTTTGTCTGTCGTTGCGATGGAGCTTAGCTCTCCGCTTCTAATTCATCCTACGACAGAAGATAAAAAAGACAAAGTCTAACATTATAACATAGCCATACGTTTCATTGTTTAACCGTAAGGCGTTAAAAGTCTACACGCGTTATTTCTAATACGTTGTAAAAATGTAAGATTTTTGCATTCAGCAGTCGTAATGAATCTCGCTTTTTTTCTTTTTGTTTCCGCAACGGCGGTGAGTTTTTTTGCCAAACTCTTACTAAAAATTTCTATATTTGATTCAAAATTGAGTTTAAAACTTCTCACGTCCCAATTTGCCGAACCTACAAAAACCCATTCATCGTCAACTACTAAGATTTTGCTATGGTCAAACGGCGGCGGCGTTTTGTAAATTTTTACGCCGCAATTAATTAAACGTAAAAAATTAGATTCAACCGCGCGGTTTATAAAGTTATAATCGCTTTTCTCGGGAATTATTATCTCAATGTCAACGCCTTTCATTGCAGCCATTTCAACAGCTGTAAGAATATTGTTTTCCGGAAGGAAGTAAGGCGTTACTATAAGAATTTTTTTTATTGCGGCGTTGATTGCCCCGTGAACTAGTAGTTCGATTATTCCATCTTTATTGTCTGGTCCATCGGGTATTATTCTTGCTGCAAGTTTTCCGGATTGAGCGGTTGATATATTTTTATATAACGATTCAAATTTATGACCAGTAGCAAATTCCCAATCGCATTCAAATACTTCATATATTTGGCTTATAACGGGACCTTTGATTTTGAAAGTAAGATCTAAAATACCGTTTTTTAAATCATCAATCAAAATATTTTTTTTGGAAAGATTCATACCTCCAAAAAAAGCTATTTCGCCGTCTATTATCATAATCTTTCTGTGGTTTCTTAAATTTACAAACGGCATTGCCACAGGAATGTAAGGGGGAAGAAATATGCCATATTGTAACCCTTTAATTTTTGCAAGTTTTTTTTCTATAGAACGATGAAAGAATTTTAAAGCGCCTATGCCGTCAATCAAGACCTTCGCTTCGGCTCCGTTTTTTATGGCAATTTTTAGAGCTTCTAAAAATTTATCTGTTTCACTGTCACAATCAAAAATATAACTTGAAATCAGAACTTCCTTTTTTGCCATTTTTATGGTTTTTATCATTTCCGGATAAGCTTCACCGCCGTTTTGCAAAGGTTGCGCATAATTGCCAAAAACAAAATTTTGACGATATATGTTGTGTCCAAAAGTTATAAATTGCTTGTAGTTTACAGGAAGATTTTCAAAAATATTTTTAATCATTTCTTCCGAGTATTTTTCAGATAAGCCCACGTTTTTTCTTAGACGAACACCTTTCCTTCTTACTCTGTTAATGCCTAAAAAGATGTACAGTATTGTGCCAATAAAAGGGGATAAAAAAACAAGCGCAATCCACCCTATAGAACTCTTAATATCGTCTTTATAGAATAGTATATGTACGCTCGCTCCTACGGACAAAGTTATGTAAAGGCCTGCTGCAACAACAGCGCGTAAATCAGAACTGATAAAGTTTGAAAATATATCCATAATCATCCGTAATCATTGCAAAAACACTACAGCCATATACTATCAAAGTTAGTTTTCTTTATCAATGGCTGTTACGCCTGTTTTATTACAATTCGGATCCTGTAAAATCATTTAAAAAACACCGAAAAATAATAAAACATTTACTCGAGTTTGAATCTTAGTTTGTAGTTGTTGGCCGCATTAGAGAGCGAGATTATGAGCGGAATATTTTTTAGGATTCATAGTCGCTTAGATCCATAGAGCTAGTTGACTATCCCATTTTAGGCGTTTTGAAGGAAATCGCCTATAAATCTTATAATATTTTTCGCGAGTTCTAAAATTGTCTAAAAATGTGGATCGAATGCGCTCTGAGGTAAGAATCTTTGGTACTTTTGTTTTGTCTGATAAAAATACGAGAGAAATCTTGATAAATGTATGGGCTTTATTGTAAAATGAGCGTTACAATGTTAAACACAGAAACAAAATTATTTGCAATTTTAGGCTATCCGGTAAAACATTCCTTCTCTCCGCAGTTGCATAACGAGTGGTTTGAAAAGGAAATGTTAAATTGTGCCTATCTTTCGTTTGAGCCTGATTCCCGAAACCTCAAAAAAACAATAGAATCTTTAAAGGTTCTGAAATTTCATGGATTCAATATAACAGTTCCTTATAAAATTGAAGCAATGAAATATGTTGACTTTACAGACAAAGCGGCTAAAGAAATAGGAAGCATAAATACAGTTGCTGTTAAAAATGATAAATTGTGCGGGTATAATACCGATCATTTAGGATTTATTCAGGATTTAAACGCAAAAAAAATTAATTTAAACAATAAAAATGTTCTAGTGGTAGGCGCAGGGGGGGCGGCAAGAGCAATAGCGTATGCTTTAAAAAATGCTAGGGCAACAAAGGATATATACATAGCAAACAGAACATTGGCAAGCGCTCAGAACCTTGCAAAGACATTTAAAGTGAAAAGCATTGACACGAATAAAGTGTCAGAACTGCTTTCACAAATAGATTTGCTTATTAATTGTTCCTCTTGCGGAATGAAAAAAGAAGATAGTTTTCCGTTTGTTATAGATAAAATAAAAAAAAGTTTGATAGTATATGATTTAATTTATAATAAAGTAACGCCCTTTGTAAAATTTGCAAAAGCTAAAGGTTTAAAAGTATTTACGGGTGAAGGCATGCTTGTGCGTCAAGGAGCATCCGCTTTTGAAATATGGACAGGCAAATATCCTAAAATTACCGACAATCTTTTAAAGAAATTTATTTAATAACAAAGTAAAAGTTTATGTTTATTGTGTTTTTGGCATTGGCAGTAGTTTCAGTTGTGTTTTTGTTAAGGAGAAAAAACTGTCAAAGAATTTGCTGTTGTTGATTCCAGCGTTCTCATGGACGGGCGGATTTGTGATATAGTAAACGCAAAGTTTTTATTTTTAGGTTTGTGATTATCCCATCATTTGTTGTGGACGAATTAAAGCATATCTCAAGAGTCTCTTGATAAAGTTCAACGCAGTCGTTCGCAAAGGACATTGTCAATAATCGATAAACTGCAAAAATCCGATGTTGCAAATGTAAAAATAGTTAAGTTAAATCTAAATGAAGATAGCGAAGCTTCAGTAAAGATTATCAATTTTGCAAAAATGCCAAAGCGAAGATTAATAACAAAAAATTTTGATTTATATAAAAAGACATTTTTAGTATCGTAGAGGTATTAAACATTAATGATTTAGAGGCTGCTTTGTATCCCTTGTTTTTGCCCGGAGAAAAAGCACGCGTACGTTTAGTTAAAAACAGCGTGCAGCAATATCAAGCCATTGGATATTTTGACGATAAAACGATAATTGTTGCAGAAGACAGAAAAAATTTTATTAGCAAAAATGTTATTTTAACTATTACTTCTGCAATGTTTACTTCGGCGGGGAAAATCATTTTTGCTAATAAAATTTTTTCTGTCTTCTGCAACAATTATCGTTTTATCGTCAAAATATCCAATGGCTTGATATTGCT
>JAIXNA010000081.1 GCA_020328135.1 Candidatus Endomicrobiellum dinenymphae | reverse complement strand
ATAAGAGAGTTAATAAAGAAAATAAGAGAAGAGAAGATAGATAAGGCGATAGATTATTGTGAAGAAGTAAATTCGCCGATGGGGCATGTAGCGAAGGCGGGATTGGCGTCATTTAAAGAGAAAGAGGGGCATTTGGGAGAAGCGATGGATAGGGAAGTGATGATACAAACGGTTAAGTTAGAGAATTTTGTGACGATATTGGGTACGTTGGGAAGCATAACGGTATATGTGGGCTTATTTGGGACGGTATTAGGTATAATAGAAGCATTTCACGATATATCAGCCGTAGGGTCTGGTGGAATAACAATAGTGATAGGAGGAGTATCGGAAGCGCTAATAGCGACGGCAGCAGGGTTATCGGTAGCGATACCGGCGACAGTAGCGTACAACTTTTTTTCAAAGAGTATAGACAATTTTGTAGTAGATATGGAGTATTGCGCTTCATCAGTAGAAGAGGCATTGAAAGGGACAGGAAAGAAATGATATCACGCAGGAAGAGGAATAAAGTTAAATCGGAAATAAACATAGCGCCATTCACGGACGTTATACTGGTACTTCTAATAATATTTATGATAACAACGCCGGCGCTGATGCAGCCAGGTATAAAAGTTAATATGCCGAAGACTGAAGTATCGGACAGCGAAGACAGTACAAACATAGAGGTATTAATATCGAAGGAAGGGTGTGTGTATATGGAGGGGAAACAGGTAAGAGATGAGAATGTGGAAGGAGTGATGAGAGAGCTAATAGGATCAAATCCTGGGAAGTCGGTGGTGATAAGGGGAGATAAAACAGCGAAATACGATTACGTGATACAGTTTATGGATAAAGCCAAGAAGGCAGGGGCAACAAAATTTGCGCTTGCGGTAGAAAATAAGATTATTCCCAAGAGATTAAAATAGGCTTACGGATTATATGTTGCCTATGGTTTTGTTGATTTAAGAGCTATAAGCCAAAGACAGAGTTATTTGATTAGAAAGAATTAGAATTTATTACTTGCGCGGCAAAACAAAACATAAATCGTGCAAGCAATTGCAATAATATTTAACTAGGCTTTCCTTTAGAAAAGTCTATTATGTTATGGGATGCTACAACGGTTTGACATTTTGCTATGTTTGTGTTACACTTTAGACCAGTTCAGCTAAATAGATTAAATAGGGAGCATTGCTCCCAAAACCGTTGATGTGGAGATAACGGTAATTGTGCGGTTACAGAGAGCGGGCGTAGCTGAGATTCCCGTACAACGCAAATTATCAAATGGACCACGGAGGGCGCGGTCAAAAGGATTGTAGGTTATGTTTGATCCCCAGTATTCCGCGACGCATTGCAGGCGTTACTTGCAACGAGCATTTTAGCGCTCTGAAAGAGGGTACGGTATAGGTTTTTTTCTGTTACTGTAAATCAAGGTGGCACCGCGGGCAATTTCAACGTCCGTCCTTGGCATGTTTTGTTATGCCTTAGACGGGCTTTTTTATTTGTCCTTGGCAAAGGTGGAGAAAATGATTAGACCTTCGTTAGAAGAAGCAAAGAAGCTTCTAAATGAGTACACGGTAATTCCGATATGCAAAGAGATGTTTGCGGATATTAAAACCTCCGTAGAAATTTTAAGAATTTTTATGGCAGAAAACAAAAAATGTTATCTGCTTGAAAGCGTAGAAAGTGGCGAAAGCTGGGGAAGATATTCTTTTCTTGGGTGTGATCCAAAGTTCACTATTAAGTGTAATGATAATAAAATTTATATAAATGACGGTAAAAAAGAAAAATGTACTAAAGATAATCCTGTTAAAGCGCTGAGCGATATTATTTCTGCATACAAAAGCCCAAAACTAGAATATATGCCTCCGTTTACAGGCGGATTTGTAGGATATTTTTCTTATGATTTTATTAAATATAACGAAAAATCGTTAAATCTTTCAAATGTGAACGATGAAAATTTCGATGATTTTTATCTCATGCTTTTTGACGCGGTTATAGCTTTCGATCATTTAAAGCAAAAAATTTTCATCATAGTTAACGTCGCAGTGAAAAATTTTGAAGAAAATTTTGCCAAGGCGGAAATTAAACTACAAGAAATAGAAAGTTTGATAAAAAATGGCATTGTGAAAAAAGAACAAAAATCAGAGCTGCAATCAGACTTTAAAATGCTTCATTCTAAAAAATCATTCGTAAATATGATTACAGAAATAAAAAAATATATACAAGATGGCGATATTTTTCAAGCTGTAATATCAAATAGAGCTGAAGCAAATTTTAGCGGAAGTCTATTGCAGACTTACAGAATTTTAAGAACTACAAATCCGTCGGCATATATGTTTTATTTAAATTTTGGCGATATTGAAATTGCCGGAGCTTCTCCTGAAACGCTTGTTACTTTAAAGGATAAGAAACTTACCAACTATGCTTTAGCAGGCACATGTAAGAGGGGTATTGATTCTAATGAAGATGAAATTCTTATATCGCAGCTTTTACACGATGAAAAAGAACTTGCTGAACATAATATGCTTGTTGACTTAGCAAGAAATGATCTAGGCAAAGTAAGCGAATTTGGTTCTGTAAAAGTAACAGAATATATGAAAATGTTAAAGTGTTCGCATGTAAGCCATATAGCTTCTGTAATAAGTTCAGATATCAACGATAAATATGGTCAGCTTGATGCATTATCTGCCGTTCTTCCTGCAGGCACTTTATCAGGCGCGCCAAAAAAAAGAGCTTGTGAAATTATTAATGCTTTGGAAAAGCATAAGCGTGGAACTTATGGCGGAGCAATAGGATACATAGATTTTACAGGAAATATGGATATGTGCATAGCTATAAGGATGGCAAAACTGCAAAATGGCAAAGTGTATGCGCAATCCGGAGCAGGTATTGTTGCTGATAGCGATCCTGAAAAAGAATATAACGAATACATTCAAAAATCCAAGGCTGTTATAGATGCTTTGCAAATTTCTAAAATTTTTTAAAAGGATAAAAGATGATTTTAATAATAGATAATTACGATAGTTTTTCTTACAACATTTATCAATATGTAGGAAGTATAAATAAAGATGTAAAAGTTATAAAAAATGACGAAATGACAATTAAAGAAATAGATGGGTTAAATCCTACACATTTGATAATTTCACCGGGACCAGGAAGGCCTGCTTCTGCAGGAATATGCGAAGAAGCAATAAAATATTTTCAAGATAAAAAACCTATACTAGGAATTTGCCTTGGGCATCAAGCAATCTGCGAAGTTTTTGGCGCAAAAATTACATATGCAAGAACATTAATGCATGGTAAAACAAGCAATATACATATTGCAAACGGCAGTCCTATTTTTAGAGGTTTGTCGCCAATTTTACGCGCAGCAAGATATCATTCTCTTATAGCTGATAGAGCAACGTTGCCTGATGAATTGCTTGTTATATCAGAAGATGAAGAATCTCAGGTAATGGGCGTAAAACATCGAGATTACAATCTTTATGGTATTCAGTTCCATCCTGAGTCGATACTTACAAAAAACGGAATAATTATAATTGAGAATTTTCTTAAATTATAAAATTTGAAAATAGAGGAAAATATGATTCAAGATGAAAATATGATTCAAAATGCAATATATGAAATAGTAAACAAACAAAACCTTACAATAGACCAAACAAAAGCTGTTATGAATGAAATAATGGACGGTAAAGCAACGGATTCTCAAATTGCATCATTTATTACATCTTTAAGACTCAAAGGGGAAACGATTGAAGAAATAACAGCCTGCGCAATGGTGATGAGAGAAAAATGTCAAAAATTAAATCCAAAATTTGACGTGCTTGATATTGTCGGCACAGGCGGCGATGAGCTTGCCACGTTTAATATTTCATCAATTTCATCGTTTATAATTGCCGCTGCTGGCGTTCCTGTTGCAAAACACGGTAACAGAAGCGTGTCCAGCAAGTGTGGCAGCGCAGATTTATTGGAAGCTCTTGGTATAAACATAATGCTTACTCCTAGTCAATGCGAAATGGCATTAGAAAAAATAGGAATATGTTTTTTAATGGCTCAAACGTTTCATTCATCAATGAAATATGTGGCAAAAGTACGAAAAGAGCTTGGGATAAGAACAATATTTAATATTTTGGGTCCTTTGGCAAACCCCGCTAAAGCAAAATATGAGCTTATAGGCGTTTACGATGAAAATCTTGTAGAACCTATGGCAAATGTGCTTGCAAATCTTGGCGTAAAAAGAGCAATGGTGGTACACGGACATGACGGTCTTGATGAAGTAACGTTATCCGACACTACAACAATTTGCGAAGTAAATAACGGGAAATTAAACAGCTTCTTTATTACGCCTGAACAATTTGGATTCAAAAGATGCAAATTGTCAGAACTTGTAGGCGGTACGCCTCAAGAAAATAAAGAGATAGCTTTAAATATTTTAAATGGCGAGCTTGGAGCAAAGAGAGATACCGTTGTTTTAAATTCTGCTGCTTGTCTGTATATGTTTTATGACAATGTAACGCTAAAAGAGTGTATAAGCATGGCGCAGAAAATGATAGATACAAAAAAAGCGTTAAACAAACTTCGTGAATTTGTAAAAGTGTCAAACAGTTTCAATGAATAATGCCGCGTTGCTGCGCCATTTGCTTGTTATTCCGGGCTTGGTCCGGAATTCGTTTTAAACATTACCGGAGATAAGCGCATGATTTTAGACAAAATAGTTGCTGCTACAAGAAGAAGAGTAGATGAAGAAAAAAGTAAAAAATCTTTTGACGTAATAAAGAAAGAAGCATTGACTGCAATAGGTAAATTGTCTTATAAATTTGAAGAATCGCTGTTAAAACCAGATATAAATTTTATTTGCGAGATAAAAAAAGCCTCTCCATCAAAAGGAGTAATTTCAAATAGTTTTGATTACAAACAAATTGCTTTAGAGTATCAAAAAGCCGGAGTTTCAGCGATTTCAGTTCTTACCGAGCCTGATTTTTTTCTTGGAAGCAAAGATTATCTTCAGGAGATAAAAAATCTTGTAAGTATTCCTGTTTTGCGTAAGGATTTTGTAATAGATTCTTATCAAATATATGAATCTAAAATTATAGGGGCAGACGCAAAACAGGAATACTTACAAGATTTTTTATCTCCTGAAGATAATCTTTGCTTCCAAGAAAAAAATCAGGCTCGGTAAGAACTGAAATCGCTGAAACTCCGGCTTTTTGATACTCTAAAGCAATTTGTTTGTAATCAAAACTATTTGAAATTACTCCTTTTGAAATTACTCCTTTTGATGGAGAGGCGT
>JAIXNA010000080.1 GCA_020328135.1 Candidatus Endomicrobiellum dinenymphae | reverse complement strand
CTCTCTTGCCTTTGTCTGTTAGGGAGCATAAGCTCGCTACCTTGGCATCTGTAGAGTCTTGAGAGTCAGTCAACGGGGGGGGCGAGTCATTCGTTTGAGATACGCGTCCAATGTCGTTACCCTTACTACATGAAGATAATATAATTGATAGCGACAATAATACGGCTATGTGTTTATTAAACATTTTTAGGGAGTCCTTTTATTTACTTGCGCTCTCATTCTCTCTTTATAGTTTCAGAGCAAAATTGTCTGCTACTTTTTTATCGAACCTACAAATTTATCCATTATCCAACTTGTGTCATTTGGTCCGCTTGACGCTTCAGGATGAAACTGTACGGACATAAACGGTTTTGTTTTATGTTTTAACCCTTCCACCGAATCATCGTTTGCATTTTCAAACCATAATTCCCAATCAGACTTTATTGAACTTTTTTCAACCGCATATCTATGATTTTGGCTCGACATATACGCCTTTTTTTCAGGAAGAGAAAAAACAGGCTGGTTGTGGCTTCTATGCCCGTGATTTAATCTTTTTGTTTTCGCTCCGGACGCAAGAGACAAAAGCTGATGCCCCAAACATATTCCCAAAACAGGCTTGTTTGCGCTTAAAACATCTTTTTTTATTCTATCAACCAAATCACCTGTATTTTTTGGATCTCCGGGACCGTTACTTATAACCCACCCATCGCATTGTATTTCGGAAAAATCTGTATCCCAGGGCAAAACATGCGCTTCGCATCCTCTCTCTATAAGCATTCGCATGATGTTCCATTTTGCGCCGCAATCAATAACTGCAACTTTTTTAAAACCTTTACCCATTTTTACTACTTCTTTAGTTGACACAGACGGCATTAAATTATATTTTGACGGATCAGCATATTCGTTGTCTTGAAAGTTTTTCAAAAATTCAAACTTATTTTTATCCTGTGGTTTTCCACCTTCAGGAATGATTTTCCCCCAAAGATTCCCATTTTCCCTTATCATCTGAACCAAATATCTTGTGTCTATACCGGCAATCCCCGATACGCCTTGACTTTCCATCCACTCTTCAAGAGAAATACCGCCGTCATGATGATAACAGCCGTCATAAATATCCGACACTATAATACCTTGCGTTTTTATTGAAGAACTTTCGTGACCTTTAGACATAAAAAGATTCCCATCTTTAGGAAGAGGTATTCCGTAATTGCCTATAAGGCAAAAACTGAAAACCAAAATCTGTCCTAAATATGAGGGATCTGTCATAGCTTCGCTATATCCTAGCATACCCGTATTAAAAACCATCTCGCCGCTTACAATTACGCCAGCGCCAATAGCTCTTCCTCCAAGCGTTACGCCGTTGGATAGTTTTAGATAAGCTTTCTTGTATTTTTTGTCTAACATCTTTCTCTCTTTTTCCATCTCCTAATCCTTCTTCTTCAAAAATTCAGCGCTTAATAAACACAATACATATTTGAATACGGATTTTTATTAACTGCCGCGTATTTTGAAAATGATTCTATTTTTAAATGTTTTAAATCTTTTTTAAAAGTTTCTGAGTAAAAATCAATGTGTTTTTTCAAAAATGCAATGTCTGCATCTGTAATAGCAACCTTAACAGCCTCTTTACCAAACATATATTCATCAGTATTACCATTTAAATAGATGGCTCCACCATGCATACCAGTTCCGCAAAATTTACCTACTATTGGCCCGTTTTTTGAAAAATTTAAACCAAGCAAAATAATCGCCCCTCCCGCCATGTACTCTCCAAGGAATTCGCCGGCTTTACCGCCTGCTACGATTACAGGTTTCATTTCTTTATATTCTTTCATGTGAATACCAGCTCTATAACCAACATTTCCTTCAACATAAATTTCTCCGCCTCTCATAGCATAACCCAAAGTATCTCCGCAATTACCATGGACTATTATTCTGCCGTTATTCATTGTATTTCCAACAGCATCTTGAGCATTGCCAAATATTTCAAGCTCTGCCCCGTCCATATATGCGGCCATACCATTTCCCGGAATACCGTAAATTTTCAATTTAACTTTTTCTGGCAAACCTCTTCCGATGTATCTTTGACCAAAAACATTTTTTAAAGAAATAGTCTCTTCCGTTTCGATTGTATTATCAATTAAATCGTTTAATTCGCAATAATAAACATTTAAAGCGTCGATAGTCTTCATATTTCTACCTCTTTATACAAAACATAAATTTCGAACCAAATTTAAATAATGTGTATAAAAACACAACAAGAAATATCAAAAAAATTATTCACCGGCATACTGAATACCAAGAATACTCAATTCTTTCTCGCTCAGCCCAATGCCTCTCAGCATAAGCCTGTTACCTCTTAAACTGTCAATGGCGTTAATGCCCATACCGCCAAGCATCTCTTGTATCTCATGACCCCACGCGGAAACCAAATTTACAAGTCGTTTGTACATAGTATCAGTATCAAGTCTCTTTACAAGGTCTACATCTTGCGTAGCTATTCCCCAATTACATTTGCCGACCGAACAAGAACAACACATATGGCAACCAAGCGCTATGAGCGCAGCCGAACCGATACAAACAGCATCAGCGCCCAATGCAATAGCTTTCACTACATCTGCGCTATTTCTGATACTGCCCGAAGCAAGAAGAGAAATTTGATTTCTTATGCCTTCTTCTCTTAACCTTTGGTCTATAGAAGCTAGCGCGAACTCTACGGGAATACCTACATTATCTCTCACTCTTGTTGGAGCTGCGCCTGTGCCGCCGCGAAAACCGTCAATCACAATTGCGTCCGCGCCCGCTCTAACAATACCTGAAGCTATAGCAGCCGCATTATGAACTGCAGCAATTTTTACAAAAACAGGTTTTTTATAATCTGTAACTTCTTTTAATGAAAAGATAAGTTGTCTTAAATCTTCTATGGAATAAATATCATGATGAGGAGCCGGAGAAATAGCATCAGATCCTATAGGTATCATTCTTGTAACAGAGACATCTTTTCCAACTTTTCTGCCAGGCAAATGACCTCCAATACCCGGCTTTGCCCCCTGACCAATTTTAATTTCAATTGCAACGCCAGCATTTAAATATTCTTTATGAACGCCAAATCTGCCCGACGCAACCTGCACAATAGTATTTTTACCATATTTGTAAAAATCTTTATTTAAACCGCCTTCACCGGTGTTATAACAAATTCCAAGCTCTTCGGCGGCTCTTGCAAGACATTCGTGAGCATTTCTGGAAATGGAACCATAGCTCATCGCGGAAAACATTATAGGCATTTTTAACTCAACCTGAGGAGGCATTTTTGTAATCAGTTTACCCTTAGCGTTAAACTCAAGCTTCTCGGGTTTTCTTCCTATCATAACTTTTGTTTCCATAGGCTCGCGCAAAGGATCTATAGATGGATTTGTAACTTGGCTTGCGTTAAGAAGTATTCTATCCCAATAAATCGGAAAAGATTTGGGATTACCCATGCTTGAAAGCAAAATACCGCCCGTTTGCGATTGCTTATAGATTTCTTTTATCGCTCCGTCCGTCCAATTTGCATTTTCTCTAAATTCAAGAGGATATTTTTTTATAACTAGAGCCTTTGCAGGGCAAAGAACAACGCATCTATGACAATTAACACATTTTACATCGTTGGCATTAAAAACCTTTTTTTTCATATCGTATGAATGCACTTTATTAGAGCACTGCTGCTCACATACGCGACAATTAATGCATTTCTTTTCATTTCTTATTACTTCAAATGATGGAGTATTAAAATCTAAATTCATTTTTGTTCGCCTTCCAACAAGGCAATAACCGGCTCCCCGCCTTTTGGGGACCATATTTTATCCGGATTATCGCATATTACTCTTATCGCGCTCTCTTCGCTTGCCACATAAGTTCTATCCCCTTTTTCCGCAGCAACCAACGAACGAAGCTTAATCCTGTCATTTAAAGCTATCATTCCTTTTTCACATCCTAAAATTATTGAGAATGGTCCGTTAATTAGCGCATTAGCATAAACAGCCCTCATGCTCTTTAATTCGGTTTGTGACTCTTTATTTTCTCTTTCAATGTCGTCCCAAAAAGGAGCCGCTACTATTTTTATAGCCTTCTCCATTGGAATATTATGTTTTCTTACAAGCATGTCAAATAGATATGTTATCACTTCGGTATCGGTTTGAAGAGTACATTTATATCCATACATTTCCACAAACCTTCTATTAGCATCATAGGAAGATATTTCACCGTTATGCACTACAGACCAATTAAGCATTGTAAAGGGATGGGCGCCGCCCCACCATCCCGGAGTATTCGTAGGAAATCTTCCATGCGCTGTCCACGTGTGAGCCTCATAAGTATCCAACATAAAAAACTCGCCGATATCTTCAGGATAGCCTACTCCCTTAAACGCTCCCATATTTTTTCCACTGGAAAAAACATAAGCCCCTTTATATTCCTTATTTATCCTTATTACACATCTTGACGTAAATTCGGCTTCGTCCAAAAACCCTTCTCTTACCATGTATGTTCTTGGGTGTACAAAATAACGCCATATTAATGGTTTATTTGCAATGCAACGAACGTGCTTTGTTGGAATATTACCCGCGCTTTCAATATCGAAGTGCATTGCAAGAAAATCCTCAGTTTGCGTCTTAATGCTTAAGTTATCATAAAATATATGCAACGCATAGCAATCTTCATACTGCGGATAAATACCGTAGGCCGCAAAACCGCCGCCCAATCCGTTTGAACGATCACGCATCAAAGCAATAGACTTAATAATTTCTTCGCCGCTAAATCTTTTGCCTTTTTTGTCTATAATGCCGCTTATAGCGCACCCGGATGGGATCCTCAATTCACCCTCTTTTAACATTTACCCCTCCCACGGAAGCACACGCTAGACGTAAAAATACCCCAAAATGCCCATTTGGGAGATTTTTAGGACACACTACGCGCCACAGTCGACTAACCTTATAACTACGCCGTATAAAGTTTACAGAAAACACCTCGAAATGTCAAGCAGTTGTAAAACATCGCAACATATTGCCCATTTTAGGAAATTTAAAGTAGTTGTAAGTATCTTATAACATATTATGCTTTTGTCAAATAAAGACAAATGGATTAAAACAACTACAAGCTTTTAATAAAATGACATATTTGTATATGTAATAATATCATCTTTTTATGTAATCTGCCGCCTACTTGCGTCAGCAGCGTTATTATCGTTTGATTTTAAATCGCTAATCGCGCGTTCAAACGGATTGGGCGGCGGTTTTGCGGCCTACGGTATTTATCCGCAGTATGAAGATTGCTATGCGTTGCATATATTTTATGATAACTTAAGCATTAA
>JAIXNA010000197.1 GCA_020328135.1 Candidatus Endomicrobiellum dinenymphae | reverse complement strand
GATGCATATTCAAGACTTTTGAATTTCCCCTTAAATCCAAAAGTCTTGAATATGCATCTAAGGCGTTATGATATTGGTTAGCTGTAATACTTTTATCTGCAAGTAACTCAAGAAGTCGTATTTTTTCTTTTTTGCTACAGTCGGCATCTAGCTGTGCGCAAATTTCATTGATTTCTTTTAACAGCTGATCATCAGGCAACAACACAGCGTCGTTATCAAACCCAAAAACAGGATAATAAAATATTAACAATAGTAAAATATAAATTATAATTTTATTCAAGCAAATATTTCTCCATCATTTTATTAATTATTACTTTTTTTATGTTTTTAACAACTCTTTTAGAAGCAATAAATCCTTTATCTATAGTTTTATGAGCTTCTTTAAAATCCAGCACAGATAATGAGCCTACATCGGGACATATGACGACATCTGCCATATTTAAATTATATTGATCTAATATCATGCCTTGTATGTACATTGCCTGCATTAAAGTAAAAAATATATTAGCAGTATTGTTTTTAGTTATATCCGCTGATACAGAAACAGCAATAATAACATCAGCGCCAAAAATTTTTGCAACATTTACAGGAATATTTTCCGCAAGTCCGCCATCAACTAAATAACGCTGCATATATTCAACAGGCTTAAATATACCTGGAATTGTAGAACTTGCTCTTGCCGCAAAAGCAACGCTTCCCTCTCTAAGCAAAATTCTTTCTCCGGTATTCAAATCAGTAGCAATGCATATCAACTGTATTTTAAGTTGATCAAAACGAATATCACCGATGATTTTATTAATCAAATTTTCAAGGTTTTCGTTAGAGAGAAGATTTTCATTTAAAAACATGCTTATAAGCGAAGGGTAACTGTAGTTTGAAACATCTTTTATGCCAATAGTTTTTGCCAAATCATCCAAACTATCAAAAGGCACTCCCGCGCAAAAAAAGGCCCCAGTTATTGATCCTACGCTTGTGCCAATAACCACATCAATCGGAATATGCTCTTCGCTAATAACACGAAGAACACCTATATGCGAAATACCTCTTGCGCCACCGCCGCCAAGCACTAACGCTACTTTTGGTCTCTCTTCTAGTTTTGCTAATTCAACTTTACGCCACAATATATCCATTAAAAAATCTTCTTCGTTAAAATCAGATACAGCGACGCAAACTGTTGAAACGGCAAGAATAGTCGATATAAAAAAGAAAAATACTTTAATGTACTTTTTAATAGGAATCAAGCTCAACTCCCACAGCAAGTTCAAGATTATAATAACTTTTATTTAAATTGCGCATTATTTTAATATCAATCTCATCGTATTGACTATTTTTTTCAAGCAACTTTGCATCAATCGCCTGCGTTCTCCAGAAATTGTATTCCAAAAGAGATTGTCCAACGCCAAGTTTTATTTCATTTTCCAATTTTGCCCTTTTCATTGCCGACTTTCTCAATAGGATTTTTCTCTGTTTTATTTTTGCAAATAATCCATCGCTATCAATTACAGGAACAGGAAATTCTTGACGGATTGGAACTTAGTTTAGAGTCGATTAAAAAGTATCCTAGTGTTTCTGTTGGCGCAGCTTGCGGGGCGACTGGCGACAAAACAATGGATGACAAACTTATCGGCTATAAAAACGATTGGTGTCTTTTGTTTGCTGTAAATACGATTGGTGTCTTT
>JAIXNA010000196.1 GCA_020328135.1 Candidatus Endomicrobiellum dinenymphae | reverse complement strand
TTTTTAAGTTATTGCATTTGTTTAAGGTAAAAGCTAACTTGTCAGATTACTTAGACTTAAACAGAAGATATTTCAAACTTACAGATATAATCCATTTTGACAAGATTGTCTTTGAAGAGGATTATATCTGTAAGTTTGAAATATCTTCTGTTTAAGTCTAAGTAATCTGACAAGTTAGCTTTTACCTTAAACAAATGCAATAACTTAAAAAATTCTATTTTAAAATCCTTTTCTGTTATTGAGTTCAACAATTTTATTTTTTTGAGCGCATTATTCGGATTATTTTTAATTACTCTGATTGATGTTGATGAAAATAAGAAATCTTTCCACAATGATTTTGATTTACCCTGCAATTCGCCAATGCTCTTATAGACATTTAATAAATTGTTCTTTTTCTTATTAAAACATAAAGCAAATAACTCTTTATACAGTTTATAATACGGTTTATCGTAAGTGTGACTTTTTCTGTTCATACCGATAACAGTAATCAAATCTTCATTTACAGTCTTTTTTGATATTAAAAGCTTCAAAGCCTCTTTGTAATTTTTCATTGATAAAATTATGTCAGCGATGAAAGAATCAACATTGCTTTTGTTCTTTCTAATATCTTGAATCTTTAACAACGCTTTCTTGGTAGTTTCTTCGTTAATACAGAGAGGTAAAATATAAGTATATTCATCTTTAGAAAGGAATCCAAGTTTTGAAATAAAATGTATAAGAAGTATAAATGGTCTTATCGTATAAAAGTCTATCGGAACAGACATTTTTAGCAATTGTTTTAAGTAAATATAACTATCTTTTGCGATATTTAATTCATTGTCTTTTGAGAAGTCTCCGATTTTACTGATTGTTAAAAGCTCCAATCCCGCTGGAGTTAGTTTTCTATCAGCGGTTAGTAAGCCGATATTCACTAATCCCGAAGTTTTTTCTCTTGCGTCTTTTTCAGGCCTTCCTGCTTCACCTTTAACAAATTTATTAGCTTGCATAAATTTATAATATGCGGCTTGTGTAATTGCATTCCATTCTTTATTTTTTCTTGATTTCCAGAATTCTTCAATAAGAGCGAGCTGTCTTTCAATATTTGCATTAAATTCTTTTGTCCTATAGCTTGTCGTACCTATACTCCAGCAATAACTTTTGAATCCGATATGTTTAACAGGCATAAATATGCTCCTAATAATTTACAATTAGCGCTTCTTCAGAGCTTCCGGTTTTATCTTTAGTGTGATAATTAGAGTTAGCGTAAGACTTATTCAGTCGGATTATTTTATATTCTCTTTTACTGAGCCAATCAATGAGAATTGAATTCTCTTTCCCCTTGCTTCTTAAAACATTTGATAGAGCAAACTTTACTTTTTTTGCATTAATGAAATCTAAAAAATTAAGCAAATCTTTTTCATCTTTATTCGTCCAACCGTTTTGTTCGTTATACGAAGCGCAAGTAATGAGATAAGGCGGGTCGCAATAAATAAAACTATTTTTTGTTAAAATTTTTGTGTCAAATTTTCTAAAATCCATATTCATAAATATAAAATTATTGTTTTTCAATCTATCAACAAAAGAATTTAACTTATTAACCATTTGCGTGTTAAAATCTCTTTTCCCTACTGGTAAATTAAATTCTTTTGTTGATAGATTGAAAAACAATAATTTTATATTTATGAATATGGATTTTAGAAAATT
>JAIXNA010000079.1 GCA_020328135.1 Candidatus Endomicrobiellum dinenymphae | reverse complement strand
AAGCAGTTTGTTTATAGAAATGATTGCGATTTGGTAAATAAGAAAATCAAAAGATGGGCTTTTGGTATAATACGCAAAGAGATCTCAAGTCTTTAAACTACAAAACTACGCTTCATTACTTGCAACTACTTTAAATTTCCTAAAATGCGCGATGTGTCGCGGCGTTTTACGCAAAGTTGTTTGTTTGAGTGAAATGTAATATAATACCGCGGTTGACTGTAGCATAAAAACCCTGGTGTTGAAGGGTAGAGGGAGGATGCGATGTATAAAGTTGTTTTAATCAGGCATGGAGAAAGCGTTTGGAATAAAGAAAATAAGTTTACCGGTTGGACAGATGTCGGTTTATCGGAAAAAGGCAATGAAGAAGCATTAAAAGCTGGCGAGCAACTTAAAAAAGACGGTTTCACTTTTGATTTGGCATATACTTCAGTTCTTTCAAGAGCTATTAAGACCCTTTGGAATGTTCTTAATGCGATGGATTTGGTATGGATTCCCGTAATTAAAAATTGGAGATTAAACGAGAGACACTACGGCGCTTTGCAAGGATTAAACAAAGCTGAAACAGCCGAAAAATACGGCGAGGGTCAGGTGAAAATATGGAGAAGAAGTTACGATATTCCTCCTCTGGCTTTGGATAAAAATGATGAAAGATATCCCGGAAAAGACGCGAGATATGCAGGTTTGCCAAAAGGAGAACTCCCTTTAACAGAATGTTTAAAAGATACTGTGGCAAGAGTTGCGCCTTACTGGGAAAAAGAGATTATTCCACAGGTAAAAGCAGGCAAAAAAATTATTATCGCAGCGCACGGCAATAGCTTGAGAGCATTGGTTAAATATCTTGATAATATTAGCGATAACGATATAGTGAATTTAAACATACCTACCGCTATGCCTCTTGTTTACGAACTTGATGAGAATTTAAAACCTATAAAAAACTACTACTTGGGCGATCCGGAAGCCGTTAAAAAAGCTATGGAATCAGTAGTAAATCAAGGCAAAGCAAAAAATAATCTGTAAAGTATCTGTCTTTAGAGGAGCTTCATGAATGATACGCAAGTTTAGGTTTTTTTATCAAAATAACAAGATATGGATTATCGCTGGCTCGATTGTACTTTCTCTTATAGCGCTTTTGATATATGGCGTGAGTAAGCTCGAATCATTTCATAGGGTTGCGACACTTGCAACAATACCTGTACATCTCATAGTATCGTTAGCGAGCGCGGTATTTTTTGTTTTTATATTGACAGCTTTTCAAAAGGGCGGTTTTTCGAGCTTAAAGAAAAACAAAATTAAAGCTGAAGATATAGCGATTTCGTTTAAAGATGTTATTGGTCTTGATGGGGCAAAAAAAGAAGCTTTAGAAGTTGTGCAGCTTATCAAAGATAGAAAACAATTACAAAAGATAGGCGGTAAAATTATCAAAGGCATTCTTTTAATGGGACCTCCCGGATGCGGCAAAACATTGCTTGCCAAAGCAATGGCGACCGAATGTGAAATACCGTTTATTTCAATGGCTGGCAGCGAGTTTGTAGAGATGTTTGTCGGCGTGGGAGCAAGCAGGGTAAGAAGTCTTTTTAAGAAAGCTAGAGAGTATGCTCATGCTGACGGCGCTTGTATAGTATTTATTGATGAAATTGAAGTTATAGGAAGAGCTAGAACCTTTTCTTACGGCGGCGGTATAGAAACGAACAGTACGCAAAACCAGCTTCTTGTGGAGATGGACGGTCTCAACACTCAGAAAAGTAATATTATTGTTGTAGCCGCTACAAATGCCGACGAAGACGTTTTGGATGAAGCATTGTTAAGACCGGGTCGCTTTGACAGGAAAATTGCTATAGCTCTTCCAAACTTAAAAGAAAGAAAACAGCTTTTTGATTTTTACTTGAAAAAAGTGAAAGTTGCTTCTGAAGTAAATATAGACAGACTTGCAAAGAAAACCGTATATAGATCGCCTGCCGATATTGAAAATATAATAAAAGAAGCGGCGTTGATTGCGATGAGAAAACAGAAAGAAGCGATTGATATGAAAGACTTGTCCGAAGCTATGGATAGAATCGATTTGGGTATGGAAACGCATGTAGATATGACGCCTAAGGAACTTGAGATGACTGCATATCATGAAGCCGGGCACGCAGTGGCGTTATATGTAATGCATCCGACGGACGATGTTTTTAAAGTTACTGTAAAATCTCATCAAGGTTCGCTTGGACTTGTTGCTAGTCTCCCTAGGGAAGAACTTCACTGCGAGAATAAGGAAAAATTAATTGCAGATATTGTGCTTTATCTTGCTGGATACACGGCTGAAAAAATTAAATACAATACAACGGCAACCGGAGTTTATGGGGATTTTACTAAAGCGATGAATATAGCAAATTTAATGGTGTGGAAAGTTGGTATGGGAGGAAATGGTTTAATTGGCAATTTTTCTATTTTATACGAGGAAGAGCTATCCCAAAGTCTGAAGGAAAAGCTAAATAACGAAACCATATCGATAATGAATTCATGTTGTTCAAAAGCTGAGGAACTTTTAAAGGCAAATTGGGATGCAGTTGATGCTGTGGCTAAAAGACTTGTCATAGATAAGGAATTAGATTTTGATGAGTTTGAAGAAGTGATGGGGACCGTTGGCAAGAAAAAACCTCAAACATAATATAAGTCAAATCGCTTTGGGTTGAGCTGTTAAGTTTAGCATCGCCCCCGCCCCCGTCGTTACGGAAAAGCAAAACAATGAAGCGATTCATATTCATTCTGGATTGCTTCGTCGTTTCATTTCTCGCAAAGACACCGATGGCGCAATTTAAAGTGTTTTGGCTATACTGCTTGTCTTTTCGTTACATATCGTCGTGTCGTGTTTGCGCAAAATAATACGAGGAGTATGCGATTATTGTGAAACCTTTAAAAAATATAATATGTTTACTCATCGCCACTCTTTTACTAAATTCTTGCGGAGTAACATATCCTAAAGAAGATATTGTTCCGGATTTGAAGGAACTTGTAAAAAAAGAATGCAATCAAGATTCAAAAGTATCTGTTGTCGGCAAGACTTTATATTTGGATATGCAGCTTGATGGATTGACATCTAAAGATCAAGAAACGGCTTCACAGGCAATACATAAAGCGTCGGTTGCAGCATCTGCGGCAGTTAGAGTTATTTTAAGTAGCGATTCAGATATAAAGTATATGGTTACGACAGCCTATGATCCGGGCAAGAATGTTGTTTTCAGAATAGTTAATGATATCGATGATATAAAAAGTTTTCGTTATGGGCGTATATCGCGTTCTGATTTTGAATCAAGAAATCTTTTGGAAATAACGGGGTCGCCTGTTGCTGCAACTATGATAAACGACAGACATGATATAACTGAAGGCGAATACGTAGGCAGATTACTTGTCTCTCAGATGAATATGATATCAAGAACCAATCCTATGTTTGGCGCTTTGATATCAATGTTGCAGCTGCAGTATGTTGGAATAGACAGTAGAACTTTAATCCTTTTGGTTGCCGAACCAGCTGTTAATGCTCGGGTTGTTCCTACGATTAAAAATATTTTACACGATGAACTTCAAACATATTCAAAAAAGTATAACGATCCTTTTGATGAGATAAAAGTGGTTACATTTAAAGGCGAAACTGTAATGAGAGTATCGTTATAAAGTTAGCTGACTATAAAATCAGAACTAAAATATTAAAATTTATAGAAAAGAGAAAATCGTGCTAGCGGAAAAATATGTAAAGATTAATTATAAATCTTATGACGATTTTATAAAAAATTGTAAAATTCAAGTTCCTAAAAACTTCAATTTCGGATTTGATGTTGTTGACGAGATTGCAAATACTAATCCAAATAAAAAAGCCATTATGTGGCGCAATCCCAAAGGAGAAGAAAGAATATTTACTTTTGGGGATATAAAAAAGGAAAGTAATCGAGCGGCGAATTTTTTTAAGTCTTTGGGTATTAAAAAAGGCGATGCTGTAATGATGATGTTAAAAAGGCGCTATGAATATTGGCATTGCGCGATTGCGCTTCACAAGCTAGGCGCTTTAATGATTCCGACGACGCATCTTTTGACTGTAAGAGATATAGAGTATAGGGTAAAAACTGTTGATGTAAAAATTATTATTGCGGCGGCAGATAAACGAATTGCAGATGTTGTTAACGAAGTCAGAAAAGATTTGCCCAGTTTGGAAAACGTAATTTCTGTTAACGGCAAGATCGATGGTTGGATTGAATATTCAAAAGAAATTGCAAAATTTTCGGATATTTTTAAAAGACCAACAGACTTACAAGCAACTAGCGCAAGCGATAAATCCTTGTTGTATTTTACGTCTGGAACTACTGGCGCGCCTAAGATGGTTTGTCATGATTTTGCATACCCATTGGGTCATATTTTAACCGCAAGATTTTGGCAAAATTTAGATGATGGTAGTTTACATCTTACGGTAGCCGATACAGGTTGGGCTAAAGCTTCTTGGGGTAAATTGTACGGACAGTGGTTATGCGGTTCTTGCGTTTTTATTTATGACTATGAAAGATTTGAACCGCGTGATTTGATGGAAAAAATAACTAAGTATGGCGTTACTTCGTTTTGTGCGCCACCGACGGTTTATAGACATATAATAAAAGAAGATTTTTCTAAGTACGATTTATCAAAATTAAAATATGCAGAAACTGCGGGTGAATCGCTAAATCCTGAAGTTTTTTATAGATTTAAAGAAATGACGGGGCTTGAAATAAAAGAAGGTTTTGGTCAGACTGAGACAGTTGTTCTTGCGGCAACTTTTCCGTGGATGAAGGTAAAACCAGGATCTGTTGGTAAACCATCGGCAGGTTGGGATATAGATATTGTTGACAGTGAAAATAATCCTTGCGAATCTGGTCAAGAGGGACATCTTATAGTAAGGACAGGAAAACAAAAACCAGTAGGTTTGTTTTTAAACTATTACAAAGATGATGATATGACAAAAAACGCTTGGAGCAATGGTATATATGATACAGGAGATATAGCATATAAAGATGAAGAAGGATACATTTGGTTTGTTGGGCGTTCCGACGACATTATAAAAAGTTCAGGTTATAGAATTGGACCTTATGAAGTTGAAAGCGCTTTGATGGAACATCCTTGCGTGTTGGAATGCGCAATAACAGGAGTTCCTGACGAAATAAGAGGAGCTGTAATAAAAGCTACCGTAGTTCTTGCAAAAGAATATCAGCCAAGCCCCGAGCTTGTAACAGAACTTCAAAATCATGTTAAAAAAATAACGGCTCCTCTTATTTCGTCAGGTTGGGATATAGATATTGTTAACAGTGAAAATAATCCTTGCGAATCTGGTCAAGAGGGACATCTTATAGTAAGGACAGGAAAACAAAAACCAGTAGGTTTGTTTTTGGAAGCTCTTTTACAAATTTTATGATTCTAGGACACTTAT
>JAIXNA010000195.1 GCA_020328135.1 Candidatus Endomicrobiellum dinenymphae | reverse complement strand
TCTTTGTCTTATGATATTGAAGCTAAAGATTTAAAAAAAGCAATGTTTGTTTTAGAAAAACTTTTAAACGAAGGCGAAGAAACTGTTATGATTCTTTCAGCAATTTCTTCAGCAGTAAGAAAAATGCTTAATGCAAAAAGCATGATTGAAGAGCAAAATATGTCCGCCTCTAAGGCGACTTCGTCGCTAAGGATACATAGTTTTTTTGCAGGAGCGTTTTTTACAAATCTTAAAAAACATAAAACAAAAACATTGAAAGAAAGTTTAAAAACAATATTAAATGCAGATATGGCAATCAAAACCGGAAGCGGCGACGCAATATCAGCTTTAGAAAAAGCTGTATTATTTATTTGCAAGACAAACGCATGAAAAATATAAAATATATAAGAAGTTTGATAAAAACACCATGGTACGGAGTTTAATAAGAGAGTCTGATGAAAATTTGTTTTGACGTTTGTTTTGTGTTGTGCTTTTGTCGGAGTTAGTAATGTGGGACGAGAGTGAGCTGCAGGGATGCTGAAACCGTGTGTCACGAAGCTGGTAGGGTCTATCTAGAAGCTATGGCGCTTACGAATTGGATACTCCTCCGGGGACGTTCATGGTTCGTTATCTTCCATCCCCAGAAAGACAAGGGGAAATTAGAAATATCGATAATCTAGGCGCAAAACGCAAGAGAATTCGCGATGAGAAGGATAGAATTTGCGTCAAAGAAGAACAAGCAAAACAACTAACATTCGGCGAAAAAGGACATTTCGGCAACGGTTCGTCTTTAGATTCTTGCTAACTGTTGTTTTATTGTTAATGAACCTCCGTGCAGATTGCTGCACGGAGGTTCATTTTCAGGAACATCTACTCTTTTTTAAAAATATTTCACCTTTTCCGCTATCAAGTTCATGTAATATTCGACTGTAGCCAACCAAATTTACATTGATAAATCGCGACACTTAAATTTGTGAGGAAATTTTGTCTGTTTTATGAGAGGTAATATTTTAAACATATTAACCAAATAAAACAGACAAAATTTACCGAAAAGGACGTAGTATCCGTAGGGTTAGCTCAAAAATAGCGCGTTGTATCGTTGGACTTCCTAACTAACAAGAGGAATGAGCTGTTGCTTTTTGTCAGTCAGTCTAGCATTACATCTATTTTTGAGCTAACGCAATGTACTCCATAGAGCTAGTTGACGATCCCATTTTAGATGTTTGAAGGAAATCGCCTATAAATCTTATAATATTTTTCGCGAGTTCTAAAATTGTCTAAAAATGTGGATCGAATGCGCTCTGAGGTAAGAATCTTTGGTACTTTTGTTTTGTCTGATAAAAGCATGAAGAAAACTTGACATAAATTAATCTTAGTGCTACAATATTAGCACTTCAGCAATACGAGTGCTAAGATTGATTGACTACCGAATAACTTTTAAGAGGTAAAATGCGCCATATTGCATTGGAAGTTTTAAAAGAAAGAAAAGTTAAAATATTGAGCGCTGTCATACATCACTACATTAAAACGGGCAAACCTGTAGGCTCGAATGTTCTAATAGAAGAGTATAATATTTCTCTTTCCCCGGCTGCTGTTAGAAACTTAATGGCAGAACTTGAAGAAGAAGGGTACCTTACGCACCCTCACACTTCCGCAGGCAGAATACCCACGGACAAAGGTTATAGATCTTATGTGGATAATCTTGTAAAGTTGC
>JAIXNA010000078.1:912-4952 GCA_020328135.1 Candidatus Endomicrobiellum dinenymphae | reverse complement strand
GTGGCTATTCCGCGTGAAACTTTTGCATAATTTGAAAATGGAACAAGATTTTTATATTTAACGCAATTTTGCTCTTGGTAATATTGTTTCCATTTTACCTCGTGATTAAGTTTGTCGGACGAATATATTTTAGATTGCTTACTATATTCTGGATAGATAGATATTAGATTTTCTATTTCTTTCAAATCATTCATAGTTTCAATATTTGTAAATTGAACTTTGTCTGTTATGTTATCATTAGCGCAAAGAATTAGCGATGCCGTTGTCGTTGCGTCATCAAATACATTCTCTTCAAAATCAATGACAATTATATGCCTCAACGTTTTTGTTTTTATAAGATGTTTTTTAACCAACTTGCCATAATCTGAATTTAAAAATTCCGAAGGAACAATATAAGCGCACCGTCCGTTTTCGTTTAACTGATGAATTGATTTTAATAAAAACAATGTGTATAAATTTGTAAATCCATTCAAATGGCATTTAAGTTTTGTTTCTATTTCTTTTACGATATTCTTATTATCATAGTCGTGGAATTTAAAATACGGCGGATTACAAACTATGCCATCGTACTTATTTTGCCAATCGTTACACATATAATCTTGTAAAATCAAATTAACATTTTGAGCGCTATTAAAATAGTTCTTTGCAGCATTGAAAATATTATCGTCAATTTCAAATCCTTTTATTTTAAGGTTTTGTCTATGTAATAATAGTTCCCTTGAAAATATCCCAAGTCCAAAAGCAGGTTCTAAAACAGAATGTAATTTTTTGTTCCCAAACAACCATTTTGCCATTAATTTGGCAATGGGTTGAGGCGTAAAAAATTGAGCGTATTTTTTACGATGTTCTAATGAAGCTAATTTTGTGTAGTTATGCTCTATTGAAGAATTAAACATTGTCTCTAAAATTCCTCTTTTAAATCTAACAATTTTTTTAAGTTTGTCATATCGAGATATGCGGAACCGCCTTCAAAAGTTACATAGAATAAAAGTCGCCCCCTATCAAGTTCCTTTCTAACGCTCTTATGACAAGGTTCTTCAACTTTCCCTGCTACGAGTATCCCCGATTTAGAATTTATTTTTATCGTTGTTTTATTTTGATTTTTTGTATCTTGTTCTATTGAAAAAATTATTCCTTCTTTATCTGATTCAGATACAATCTTAAGAATATTCTCAAATGATATGCCGTAGACCTTATCAAAAAATACTTGAAAATAATAATGAGGGACGTTGAACTTTTCTATCCATTTATAAACGACTTTAATATCTTCAACCTTCGGAGTAATAGACAAATAATCCCTTTTTTGAATTTCTTTGATTGCCTTTTTAAGTTGTTGCAAAAGTTCATTAACTTCGGCTAATTTTTCATTTGAATGCCAACCCGGGACTTTAAAATCTATTGCGTCTATAGTTACCGGAGTAATGTTGTTCAATAGTTCGATATAGCCCTTTCTTTGTACTGTTGATAAAACATCTATATAATTTTGAAGAATATTTTCTTTTATTTCTAATGCTTGTTTAGTAAATTTTTCTATTCTTTTTTGCATTGCTAAATCATATTTTTCTATAAGGAAAGCGCTTGAACGAACTTCAATTGCAAATATTGCCTTCTTAACATAATTTTCAATCTTGATGTGATCTATTCTACTAATATCATATCCAAAATCCGCATTAAAATTCTTTTCATTAAAAATTAAAATATCTGGTCTTTTCCCTATTGTATCAAGTTCGTTTTGAAACTCTTGGAAAAACTTATCAAACCCATCTTCGCCTGCGACTAAATCATCTGATTTTCCGTACTTAACGGCTACATAATTTTTTGAAGTTGTATTAATTGCGTTTACGATAAGCTTTTCGGCCCAGTCCCCTTGTTCCTTGTTGGTTATAAAATTTGAGGACGCTTGCGTAGGAGTTCTTGCAATGTTTCTATCTGTAGAAAAATCAACAATAGCGATAGAAATTCTTTTTGTTAATTCTCTAATTGTTTCAAAGTATGTCATACGCGCCCCCGCAATGTTTTATTGTATCTTCTATCTCTCTCGTGTTCTGCAAGTTTTTTTCAAAAACATTGTTGCGTGTGACGACAATCTATCAATATTTAATATTTAAATACTCTTCTGCAACAATTTTTGCAATAGCGCGAACTCTTAAAACATATCCCACTCTTTCAGAGACAGAAATCGCTCCTCTTGCATCAAGCAAATTAAATAAATGAGAACATTTCACAACCGCATCATAAGCTGGAAGAGGCAGATGTTGTTCTGCAAGTTTTCTTGCCTCGCTTTCCCAGTCAATAAAGTGCCGCTTTAACATGTCAACATCGGCTTTTTCAAAATTATAATAAGACCATTGTTTTTCCCCTTCAAAATGAACGTCCCCGTATGTCGCTTCGTCATTCCACTGTAAATCATAAACGCTGTTTTTCTTCTGCGCATACATCGCAAGTCTTTCTGCGCCGTATGTAATTTCAACCGAAATAGGATTTAGCGGTACTCCTCCAACCTGTTGAAAATATGTAACCTGTGTAGCTTCCATACCGTCAATCCACACTTCCCAGCCAAGCCCCCAAGCGCCAAGCGTAGGAGATTCCCAATCATCCTCAACAAATCTTATATCGTGTTTTTTAGGATCAAGACCTACTGTTTTTAAACTTTCTAAATAAATTTGTTGTATATTTTTCGGCGCGGGCTTCATAACAACCTGAACCTGATAGTAATGTTGCAATCTATTTGGATTTTCTCCATATCTGCCATCAGTTGGTCTCCTTGAAGTCTCAACATAAACAACGTTCCACGGCTTTGGTCCTAAAGAACGCAAAAACGTGGCAGGATTAAATGTTCCAGCGCCTTTCTCTAAATCATAAGGCTGCCACACAAGACACCCTTGTTTTGCCCAAAATTTCTGCAAAGTCACAATAATTTCTTGAAAATTCATACAATCTCCCAATGTTTACACGACAACAACTACGGGCAGCGGTTATTCTACAAAAAAATATATATTGACACAACATTGCTTTTTTAGTTGAATGTTCAGCATGGACAAAGAAAAAGCCGCAATTTGCAGTCGTCCGTCCTGGGACGAATACTTTATGAAACTCGCATGGCTGGTAGCTGAAAGATCCACGTGCGCGCGTCATCATGTTGGGGCTGTTATTGCGCGGGATAAAAGAATTCTAACCACCGGATACAATGGAGCGGCTTCAGGGACTAAAGATTGTCTAGTTTTAGGCTGTTTACGCAATGCGTTAAATATTCCTTCAGGACAAAGACACGAAATCTGTAGGGCAATTCATGCTGAACAAAATGCAATTATACAAGGCGGATACAATGGCATGAGCATTAAAGGTTCCGCGCTTTACTGTACTCACTCTCCGTGCGTGCTGTGCGCAAAAATGATAGTAAACGCGGGTATAAAAAAAGTTGTTATGAATATTGAATACCCCGATGCCGCTTTTAAAGAACTTTTCTCTGAAGCAGAGATAGAATTTTATACACTACAGCTAAGAAATCTCTCTATAGTCCAAGTTTTATAGTAAGCTTTAAAGAGTAATTATAATCTAATTTATAAGTAAAAATGGTTAAACTAAGGCGAGCGCAATGAAAAAGAATTTTTTAACAAGAAAAAAATGATGTCAAAAGAATTGACGAGGTAAAAACTGCAGCTTCCAGATAAACAATTTGCGCCTCTAGTACGCGCAAGCGAAGAATTTATTATTCAAAAGAAAAAACCGCTGATGAAGAATAACTACATCATCAGCGGTCATTTTTTACAATAAGATTCTATAAAACTATATCAACAATATCTTGAGCTGTCTCAACTACAAAGTCAGGACTATACTGCCTTATCTGGGCCGCATCGGAAAACCCATACATTACAGCTATCGATGGTATTCCCGCAGTCCTAGCGCATAAAAAATCATTTGCGCTATCGCCTATCATAACTGTTTTAGAAATATCCGATTCCGTCAATTTTATCAAATCTAAAATTGTTCTTGGATCAGGCTTTTTAACGTCTATGCTATCCCCGCCCCACACTTTGATA
>JAIXNA010000078.1:0-902 GCA_020328135.1 Candidatus Endomicrobiellum dinenymphae | reverse complement strand
ATAATCGTTGTTACGCTTATCAGTTGTTTTTTGGGTTTGGCTTCATGCGGAAATCCGGACACTGTACGGCAATCGCCGCTAATTTCAACGGAAACTTCATTTTCAACAATACCGTCACAAAAAGAAATAAAAGCGACATATGATCTTTCTGCTGGCGACGACTATGTTCCCATACCCGTTCAAGCAAAGAAAGGAGATGTTATTTCTATCAAGAGCGCGCTCCCCTCAATGGAATGTAATACACATCAATCCGGTGAAACTACATGTGAAGATGGTGAAAAAGGAATTGAGTTTAAATTTGAAGGATTTGAACAGTGCAAGCTGACCCATTCTCCTCAATATGCAGGACATCTTCATGACGGGTCGTTAGAAAAGTGTTCTGAGTTCATATTCGACAAAACGCCTGTGGTATGCCCTGGGGACGAAGAAGAATGCTCTGTCATAATATTGTCTAAAGGGACGATGGAAAAAAAACGTGGAGGATGGCCGAACCGGCTGAAGAAATATGAGAAATGGAAAGACAAGATTGAAGACGCAAGGAAGAGGAGAAGAGAATCTCTAAAACAGTATAAAAGCGGTGAGCATAGTAATTATCCGACGATATATGAAGTAGCGGAGCTAGCGTACGACAAAGCCGTAGGCGAAGGCAAAAAGGGACCGGAAGTAGATAAAGCGGTAAAAGAAGCAGCAGAAACGGAAGAGAAAAGACAAAAAGAAATAAAAGCGACATACGGTCCTTCTGCTTCAGCAGACCCGTCACAAAAAGAAATAAAAGCGACATATGATCTTTCTGCTGGCGACGACTATGTTCCCATACCCGTTCAAGCAAAGAAAGGAGATGTTATTTCTATCAAGAGCGCGCTCCCCTCAATGGAATGTAATACACATCAATCCGGTGAAAA
>JAIXNA010000077.1 GCA_020328135.1 Candidatus Endomicrobiellum dinenymphae | reverse complement strand
ATCAGAGAACTAAAAAGGGTGATGGATATAGGTCGCTGCATGCCCGGAGAATTCTATGAAATACTTTATAATAAAAAAACCGGAAATTGGACAGAATTCTCCGGGCATGCAGCGACCTATATCCATCACCCTTTTTAGTTCTCTGATAATTTCACCTGTATCTTTTTTGGAAAGTTTTGTGCTATTTAGCGTTAATGTTAAGATGTCGCCTTGTTGAATAATCACTTTCTCAACGTCGGAGACAGCGTCTTCTATAATTTCAATCTCGGGATTTGGACATTTGAAATATGCAATTTTGTTTCTAATGATGATCGCAACAACGATAAGACAAACGGTCAATACAGCGAAACATACAATAGTTTTTTTTGAAAAATTTTTCATAACTGAGGCTATTCTACAAGATTTTAAATCTTTTGACAATATTGTAGWGTTTTTGTAGAATCAGCGGCAGAAACCCTGATTTTAGAGAGAAGTGTTATGGCGGAGATAAAGTCATTTCGTACGATAATGTACTCAAGAGAAGTAATTACAGATTTTATATCTCCTCCTTATGATGTTATAAGTCCTGATGAAAAAACAAGACTTCAAAAACTCTCGCTTTTTAACATAGTAAACATTGAACTGTCCGACTACAGAGATGGGAAAAATAAGCATAAAAATGCAGCTGGGTTGCTTCAATCGTTGGAAGATGATGGTATTTTTGAGCGTGAAGAAAAACCAGCGTTATGTTTTTATGAGCAGATATTTGAAGATCACGGAATTAAAATGACAAGAAGGGGGTTTTGCTTCTTTGAAATTGGACGATCCTCATTTAGAGTCAATTGCGAAAGATAAAGAAAGAACGTTTCATAAGTTGTGGGTTGTTACAGATGAGGATGTAGCAAAACACTTAAAAAGCTATGCGTGGTAAATGTAAAGCGTATAGAAATTTGGCCGTAAGCGCCTTGCGCTATATGCTTATGCCTAAGATAGATGCTTCTGAATTTGCGTGCGTAAAAGATGATAAAGAAGCAGCGTTGTTTGCGCGTAAAAACGGCATGATTACAATTATAATTCCGGCTACGCCTACAGAATCTTTAAAGGCCATAAGTTTGAATAATGAAATGATGCCTTAAAAATCAACGCATTTCTATCCTAAGCTTGCAAGTGGTATTGTAATAGCTACAGTCGGCTAACCTCGCGTTAATACGGGTACAATATAGAGTTAGTTGGCCGTAGCGTAAGATAATTGAGGGTATATTTTGATAATAGATATTTTTTTAGTAGTCAGCGTAATTTTAATAATTTGGCTTGGCTGGTCTGTCGGTCTTACGAGAACTTTTTTTGCTGTTCTTGCTGGATTTGTGGCAGTTTTTGCGGCGAGTAAATATCCGTATCAAGAAGGTTTAAATTTTTATGTCATATTTGTGATAACTGCGTTGTTTATTATCATGCTTGGCGGATTTATTTTAAGAATGATTAGTTTTTTCTATCTAAGCATTCTAGATAGAATTGGCGGCGCGGTATTAAGCGTTTGCGTTTGGCTTATAGTAGCAATAAATGTGGTAATCCCGACGATGACTCATAGTACTCATATTTTGGACAGACCAACGCATACGATTTATACCGCCATTTCCCATACAATGCAATCAAAACTTCCAATATTTAAGGATTATGTTCTTTCATCGCTTGAAAGAAAAGTATCGGAACATCAGAGCGACAATTTATATAATAAAATTTTGGCAAAAGGAAAAATAAGTGAGTAACATACGGGTAAGATTTGCGCCGTCTCCGACGGGTGATTTGCATATCGGAGGAGTTCGTACGGCCTTGTTTAACTGGCTTTTTGCCAGAAACAAAAACGGTAAATTTATTTTGAGAATTGAAGATACCGACGAAGCTCGTTCTAACGAAGAATCAGTAAAAGTTATTTTAGATGCTATGAAATGGCTTAGACTTGGTTGGGACGAAGGACCCGGTAACGAACTTCTAAAATATGCTCCTTATTATCAAATGAAACGTAAAGAGCAAGGCATATATCAGAAATATGCCGATGAACTTATAGCAAAAGGTCTTGCATATCCGTGCTATTGTACAACTGAAGAAGTTGATGCGATGAGAAAAAAAGCTCAGACTAATAAACTCCCTCCGAAGTACGACGGAAGCTGCAGAAATCTTACATCTGACCAGCGAAAACAAAAAGAAGTTGACGGGATGAAGGCTGTTATAAGATTTAGAATGCCTGTTGTTGGAGTTACAGTTTTAAATGATATCATAAGGGGAAAGGTTGAATTTGATAATTCTTTACTCGACGATTTTGTTATCGTGAAAGCAAACGGCGTGCCAACATATAATTTTGCATGCGTTATCGATGATTATCTTATGGAAATTACACATGTTTTAAGAGGCGACGATCATATTTCAAACACGCCTCGACAGATGCAAATTTATAATGCTTTTGGGTGGAAAATGCCTGAATTTGCGCATATGGCTATGATTTTAGGTCCCGATGGCGCAAGACTTTCAAAGAGACATGGCCATGCGTCGGTTTTAGAGTATAGGAAAGAAGGATATTTGCAGGAAGCGTTAATAAATTATCTTGCATTGCTTGGTTGGTCAACAGAGGATAGTCAGCAGATTTTTACAGCAGAAGAGATGATGCTAAGGTTTTCTATTGACAGATGCGGAGTTAGTCCGTCAACTTTTGACCCTGCAAAATTGTTGTGGCTTAATGGTGAAAAAATTCGCTCCAAAACACCGGAACAAATATACGATTTGTTTGTTGATTGGTTAAAATATACAAATAATGAACGATTAGTCGAGGGTTGGGATGCTGGGTTGTTAAAGAAAGCCATGTCTTTGGAACATAATAAGATAAAATTGTTGAAAGATATTCCGTCGCTTGTGGATTTCTTTTTTACAAAAGAAGTTGATTATAGAGAAGAAGCAATAGACAAAGTATTTCTTTCAGATAGATCTAAGGAAAGCGCAAAAATTGTTTTAACAGAAAGCATATCAAGACTTGTAAATCAGCAGGATTTTTCCGCAGGGGCTTTAGAACAGTATGCAAGAGATTTAGCTGCAGAAAAAGCTTTAAAAACAGGACAGGTGTTTCATCCCATAAGAGTTGCTATTTCAGGAAGGACGCAAGGTCCGAGTTTGTTTCATACGATGGAATTGATGGGCAAAGAAAAAGTTGTTAGCAGGATTGGTATCGCAATCAATAAATTCTTTAAATAGTATTGTTTTACTAGGAGGAAGAAATGTCAGAACAAGAAACTTTAGATTTAAATCCTTATTTTTTTAACATTATAACCATGTTTGCTTCTTCTGCTTGGTGTCAGCTTGGGAAAATTGCAAATCCTGTTAATGGCAAATTAGAAAAGGATTTACATGGAGCTAAAGCGACGATTGATATGCTTATTATGCTTCGCGATAAAACGAATGGTAATTTGACAAAAAAAGAAGAGGAAATGCTGACTTCCACAATTTCTAATTTGCAGATTAATTATGCTGACGAGGCTGCAAAACCTGAAACAAAAATAGAAGAAAAAATTGATGATAAGACTAAAGAGAAAAAATAGTTATTATTGTTGGTGTAATTGCAAAAGATTCCCTTTCCGCCCACAAGAAAGTCATTTTTACCAACAGCTTCTTTATTAATCCCGTAGATTAATAAAGAAGCTGTTGGTAAAAATGACTTTCTTGTGGGCGGATGGCGGAACTGGCAGACGCACAGGACTTAAAATCCTGAGGCTCGCAAGAGCCGTGAGGGTTCAATTCCCTTTCCGCCCACAAGAAAGTCATTTTTACCAACAGCTTCTTTATTAATCCCGTAGATTAATAAAGAAGCTGTTGGTAAAAATGACTTTCTTGTGGGCGGATGGCGGAACTGGCAGACGCACAGGACTTAAAATCCTGAGGCTCGCAAGAGCCGTGAGGGTTCAATTCCCTTTCCGCCCATATAGTAGTCCAACCAACTTTATATTGATACAATTGCGCTACTTAAATTTACCGAAAAGGACCGCGTAGCCCGTAGAGTTAGCTCAAAAATAGCGCGCTGCGTCGTTGGACTTCCTAGAAAGAGAAATGAATTGTTGCTTTATCAGTCAGTCTAGCATTGCATCTGTTTTTGAGTTAACGCGCAATGTATCAATATAAAGTTAGTTGGCTATAATCGTTTTAAATAAGTTTGAGGATTGCTCATTGACGCACTGCTAGCTCAATTGGTAGAGCAAACGACTCTTAATCGTTAGGTTATAGGTTCAATTCCTATGCAGTGCATTTGTGAATGTCTTTGAGTCGTTGACGAGATAAATAGTTTTAGCAACTTCTGTCGGGTAAATATCGACAATTCAAAGTTATTAAGTCTTAACAATCTTTAACAAGTTTTAACATTCTCTGCTTACAATTTCACCTTAGGTTTTTTAACGTTGATTTTGAATGTAGTCAACAACATTAAAATATTCGTAGGGTTTGAATTCTGTGTAAACTTCTTCAGTAATTCTTGACTATCTGTCTGGGGATATTTATCAACTAAATCATAATAATTTGATGTTAAATATCTATTTTTGTATCCCCACCGAGCAAGATTCTTGAGCATTACAATTAACTAATAACTAATCAACATAACAAATTATGGCTGAATCGTTATATTACAACTATACTGCTGATTTATTAACTTAATTTAAATCTTACTATTTAAGCTTAAGAGGTTTTGCAATCCATTTGAATTATTGTTATTTAGGAGTTGGGAAGAGAGGGGGTAATAAGAGAGGGCATTTAGAAAAATGAATGTCTTGCGGCCAAGGAGGTTCTAAGGCTCGATGTATGCGCTCAGTTCAAAGGGGCATTTAGAAAAATGAATGTCTTGCGTTCAAAGAGAGCGCTAGACAATGCGCAAAAAAAGGCCCGTAGTATCGAATTCTTCTTAAAGTTTTTGCCGCCGAACCTACTCTTATACAGTTGTCCATCATATTTTCCTTCTAATGCGTTTATCCTCTTCCATTCAGCCTCAAGTCCATCATATTCTGCCTCATAGTCTTTATATGTTGGAGGCAGCTTTGTGCTAATTTTAAGTTCTCCATTTATTGAAAGCGTATAGAACTTAAGTTGCTCTTTAGTTAACCTCTTAAGGAAATTTACAATAACATAATCAGTATAATCCTCAATACAATCCTCCTCAATCCGAAGTTCTAAATCATCTGAATGTTCGGGATCCGCAAACTGATAATCATCAGGAGGACGAAAAGGAGATACAAGTATCGTCGTATATGCAAGAGAGTCAGGGGAAAACGGCGGAGTAGGCGTCGGAATCGGAAGCGGCTTCTTCTTCTTCTTCTTCTTCTTCTTCGCGACTGCGACAGGCGGAGAAGTAGGAGATTTCGGAACCGGAACTATTATAGGCGGATTTTGATTCCGACGCCTACTCCGCCGTTTTCCCCTGACTCTCTTGCATATACGACGATACTTGTATATGCAAGAGAGTCAGGGGAAAACGGCGGAGTAGGCGTCGGAATCGGAAGCGGCTTCTTCTTCTTCTTCTTCTTCTTCTTCGCGACTGCGACAGGCGGAGAAGTAGGAGATTTCTC
>JAIXNA010000076.1 GCA_020328135.1 Candidatus Endomicrobiellum dinenymphae | reverse complement strand
AAAATGCCAAAAGAGCAGCCGCTTCTGCTGCAACTTCAGATTTTAATTTATTAACGCTGCCAAAGTTTTGCGATGATGAAACGTCTATAAGAAATATTACCGTGAGTTCTCTTTCTTGTGAGAAAAGTTTAATATAAGGTTTGCCGTATCTGGCGGTAACGTTGCAATCAATACTTCTAAAGTCATCGCCAACTTGATATTCTCTGACTTCCGCAAATTCTATTCCTTGCCCTTTAAAAACGCTTTGATACTGCCCTGCAAAAATCTCATTTGCAAGTTTATTTGATTTTATTTCAAGCCGATGTATTTGTTTTTTTAATATATCCTTATCTAGCATGGAATTATCCTAAAATCTGTATTTTATCGATTGCTCCACGATTAATACGCTCGATGGTAAACTTCGTTTGTCTCGTGAAAAAGAATGAATCTATGTTGCCGTTAATTCCCCTTTCTTTGAGAGAGGGGGGGGGTTGGCGGCAAGCATAGCTCGACGAGGTATGCAAGGGCGGAAGGCAAAGTTTGTCGAGGTATTGGTTTAGGCGCCCGCGTGGACTACCCATCATCGTAAAACACTTTGCATATATTTGTCGTGGCAATAACAACTATAAATTTTACTTATACTCTACGGAACTTCAACGCCGCCAAATATTTTATCAATTACATCGTCTGATGTAAGAGAATCGACTTCCGCCGCATAAGTAATTAAAATTCTATGTCTTAGAACATCGCGCCCGATTGTTTTTATATCCTCGGGAATAACATAACCTCTTCCCTGCAAAAAAGCATACGCTTTTGCCGCAAGAGTTAAATTTATTGTCGCTCTTGGAGAAGCGCCGTAAGCAATAAGATTTTTTAATTCTTTGAGATTGTATTTTTCAGGACTTCTGGAAGCAAACACAATATCAACTATGTAGTTTTTCACTTTGTCATCGACATAAATCTGTTTAATTAAATCTTTCACTCTCTGCGCATCGTCTAAAGTAATTACAGAATTTATCTTTGGCGACGATTGCGTCATTCTTTCAAGAATAATTTTTTCTTCTTCTTTAGTCGGATAAGAAACTTTAAGCTTAAGCATAAATCTGTCAATCTGAGCTTCAGGGAGAGGATATGCGCCTTCTTGCTCTATAGGGTTTTGCGTGGCCATAACCAAAAATGGATCAGGAAGCTCGTACGTAGTTTCGCCTATCGTAACCTGTTTTTCCTGCATGGCTTCAAGCAATGCGCTCTGCGTCTTTGCCGGCGCGCGGTTAATTTCATCAGCTAGAACTATATTTGTAAAAACAGGTCCTTTTTTCACGGAAAAACTACCGCTTTGGGGGTTATACATTAAAGTACCCACGATATCCGCAGGCAACAAATCAGGAGTAAACTGTATTCTTTTATAATCGGCTTTAATTGCAGACGCCAAACTCTTAATCGCAAGAGTTTTTGCAAGACCCGGAAGACCTTCAAGCAAAATATGCCCATTTGAGAAAAGCCCTATAAGCATTCTTTCTAAAACATATTTTTGCCCAACAATAATATTTGAAATCTCGCTTAAAAGTCTTGAAACAAAAACACTTTCCTGTACAATTTTTTTGTTCAATGTATCAATATCGACCGTCATTTCAAACCTCCACAATTATTTATGCAAAAAAGCGCGTTCTAACCGCGCTATATTTATACAACAAGAACATTGCGCGCGTCAACATATTTTTATGTACTTTTATCAGACAAAACAAAAGTACCAAAATTCTTGCCGCTTGACTATATTTCCTTCTTATTTTTTAGGCAATTTTAGAACTTGCGAAAAATCTTAGCAGCGCGACGCATCTCCACAGAGCTAATTGACTATGAATCCTAAAAAATATTTTGCTCATAATCTCACGTTCCAAGGCGGCGTAACCGTAGCCGCAAACTACCAAGATTCAAGCCAAGCGGGTATTCTATTATTTTTTACGATTTGGCGCTATGTTTATCATAAACGTTTATTTTTCAAAAGTGAACACAAAATCGTTAATTCTTACAGTATCGCCGGGATTTGCGCCCATTTTTTCAAGTTCGATTTCCAAACCCATTTTTTTTAGGATATTTTGATAACGTCTCAAGGCTTCGTCTTCGCCAAATTTTGTCATTTCTGTTAACGTTTTCACTTTTGCGCCCGTAACCACAAACACGCCGTATTCATCAATCGCAACTTTAAATTCCGGTTCGTAAATATATTTTTTTATAGGCGCGGTTTCTATTTCTTCTTCGGGATTAAAGGCAATTGGTTTTTCAAGCATTTTTACCGTCTCCTTAAGCAATGCTTCAATGCCATCTCCGGTTGCTGCAGAAATTTCGAATAATTTTCTATTTTTTAAATGTTTTTTAAATTTTTTTACATGCTGCTTAGATTCCTGTAAATCAACTTTATTTAAAACCGTTATTACATGCTTTTTAGCGAGATATTTTGAATATTTTTTTAATTCATTATTTACAATTTTATAGTTCTCGTAAGGATCTTTGCCATCAAAACCGCTTACGTCTATTAAGTGGATAAGGACTTTTGTACGCCTTATATGCCTTAAAAACTCAAAGCCAAGACCTTTGCCCTGATGAGCGCCTTCAATTATCCCCGGTATGTCTGCAGCCACAAAATGCTTACCTTTATAATCAACAACGCCTAAATTAGGCGTTAATGTTGTAAAAGGGTAATCTGCAATTTTAGGCTTTGCAGCTGAAATTTGCGATAAAAGAGTTGATTTTCCGGCATTTGGCAAACCTACAAAACCAATGTCCGCTATTAAACGAAGTTCAAGATTAATTTCAGCAGTTTCGCCCGGTTCGCCTTTTTCGGCTATTCTAGGAGCGGTATGTCTTCCTGTTTTAAAAGAAGCATTCCCTCTACCCCCTCTACCGCCTTTAACAAGTAGAACTTTCTCTCCTGCAGTTTTTAAGTCTGCAAAAAGCTCTCCATTCTTAAAAACTAGAGTTCCCAGCGGTATTTTAATTATCAAGTCTTTGCCGTATCTGCCGAATTTATCGCTTGGCAACCCTTTATCGCCGTCTTCAGCATTGAATTTTGGTTTGTAAGATAAATCAAGAAGCGTTGTTTTGTGAGGATCGCCCTCAAAATAGATATCGCCCCCCTTGCCCCCATTACCGCCATTTGGTCCGCCGTAAGGAACGTACTTTTCCCTTCTAAAAGAAATACAGCCGTCGCCACCGCGACCGGCTGCAAGAAAAACATTAACTCTGTCTATAAACATTTATATTTAATCCCACATCTCTGTCTTACGTCCATCGCAAACACTAAAACAATTTACCATTAAAACTCATTGCTCGATATTTACATAACATCTATCGCCAGATTTTCTAATAAATTTCACTGTGCCTGCAACTTTTGCAAAAATAGTATTATCTTTGCCCATTCCTACGTTTACACCGGGATGATACTTAGTCCCTCTCTGACGCGCTATTATAGCTCCTGCAAAGGCTTTTTGATCTCCATATATTTTTACGCCTAGTCTTTGACCGCGCGAATCGCGCCCATTGGTTGACGAACCCTGCGCTTTAGTATGTGCCATTTTCTCTCCCCCGACAAATTTACTTAAGCGTTAATCTTTGTAATTTTCAGCTCTGTTACGTATTGACGATGTCCCTGCATCTTTTTGTACCCTTTTTTTGGTTTTCTTTTAAATACCAAAACCTTAGGAGCTCTTTTTTGCGCAATAACTTTTGCTACTACGCTAGCGCCTTCTACTACGGGCTTTCCAATAGTTGTATTGTCGCCATCTACAAGCAAGAGAACTTCGCTAAGGACAACCTCTTGACCAACTTCTACCTCGTCAAGCTTTTCTACCGCTAAACTCGCGCCTTCTTCTATCATGTACTGCTTTCCGCCTGTTTTAATAATCGCATACATTTGACATACTCCTCCACAGTCTGTATAATCTACAAAAATTAAAAATATATGTCAAACGAGTTCTCGTACTTTTATCAGACAAAACAAAAGTACCAAAGATTCTTGACGCTTGAGCGCATCCGCTTCACATTTTTAGACAATTTTAGAACTTGCGAAAAATATTATAAGATTTATAGGCGATTTCGCTTCACAACTAAAATGAGATAGTCGACTAGTTCTCTAAGGCGGCGTAACAACTATAAACTAAGATTTAAACTCGAGTAAATGTTTTATTATTTTTTCGGTGTTTTTTAAATGATTTTACAACCAATACACGGAGGGTTCCATGCGCATTTCAAAAAGAGTACAGTCTATCAAACCATCCCCAACGCTTGCAATTGACGCTAAAGCCAAAGCGCTAAAACAACAAGGGATTGCCGTCATTAATTTTGGCGCCGGAGAGCCAGATTTTGACACGCCTAAAAATATAAAAGATGTCGCAATTGACGCAATCAATTCCGGCTTTACAAAGTATTGCCCCGTAGCGGGAACTCTTGAAATAAAAAATGCAATTATAAACAAACTTAAAAGAGATAATAATCTCACATACGCGCCCGAGGAAATTATAGTTTCGTGCGGCGCTAAGCATTCTCTTTACAATATTTTTCAAGCTACAATAAATGATGGGGATGAAGTTATAATTCCAGCTCCTTACTGGGTTTCTTACCCCGACATGGTTCTTCTTGCAGGGGGCAAACCTGTAATAATCAAAACAAGCGATAAAACAAATTTTAAAATAACTCCAGAAAATGTTGAAAAAGCTATAACATCAAAAACAAAAGCCATTATAATCAATTCTCCATCCAATCCTACCGGATGCACGTATTTAGCGCGAGAGCTTAAGACAATTGCGCAAATATGCGTAAAAAATAATATTTTTATAATCTCAGACGAAATATACGAAAAACTTGTATATGATAATTTTAAGTTTATATCTATCGCAGAAACTGCCCTTGAAGCTAAAGATATTACCATTGTAGTAAATGGCGTTTCTAAAGCATACGCAATGACAGGCTGGAGAATAGGTTATGCAGCCGGGCCTAAAAATATTGTTTCCGCTATGTCTAAAATACAAAGCCAATCAACTTCAAATGCTACTTCAATATCAATCAAGGCGGCTGTGGAAGCATTAAGCGGTACGCAAGAATATGTTGAATCGATGAGAAAGGAATTTGAAAAAAGAAGAGATTACATCGTAGAAAGACTTAACAAAATAGATAATATATCATGCGCAAAACCTGAAGGAGCATTTTATGTTTTCCCAAATATCAGCGCATTGCTAGGAAAAACTTTTAACTGCAAAACAATTAATACAGATATTGAATTTGCCGATTATTTGCTTGACGTAGCAAAAATTGCAGTAGTGCCTGGGTCTGCTTTTGGAGCCGAAGGATATATAAGACTTTCATACGCAACTTCTATTGAAAATATTAGAGAAGGAATCAACAGAATGGAAGCAACGCTAAAAAGTTAACTTGGCGCTTTTGTTTTGTCTGACAAAAGCGCAAGAAGAAGGTCTATTGCTTGCCGTAAAAATAAAAGGTTCTGTTG
>JAIXNA010000194.1 GCA_020328135.1 Candidatus Endomicrobiellum dinenymphae | reverse complement strand
TTTGTATTTCATCCTCAGTAATGCCTTTAGGCGCCTTATCGCATTTATTTGCAACAATTTTAAACGGAACGCTATAATCACTAAGCCAATGAGCCATATCAAAATCTAATTCTGTAGGACCTACGAACGCGTCAACAATGATATAAACTACCTTCCTGCTTTTTCTTTTGATAATACATTCTTCTATCATCTTGTTCCAAAGGTCTTTTTCTTGATGGCTTACCCTGGCAAATCCGTAGCCCGGCAAATCTATTATCCATTTTCTCATTGCAACGCTATAAACGTTTATGCTTCTTGTTCTTCCCGGTGTTTTTGACGTTCTTGCAAGATTCTTCTGCGAACACAAGGCATTTATAACGCTGCTTTTGCCTACGTTCGATCTTCCAGAAAGAATAATTTCAGCAACACTTTGCGGTAAAGAATCTGCTTCCGATGTGGCTCTAAAAAAAACTGCTTTTTCTAACACGCAATTAATCTCTCAACTTTGACAAAAGTCTTAGCATCTCAAGATAAAGCCACACAAGCGTTATCATAAGAGAAAACGCGCTATACCATTCCATATATTTAGGAGCGCCATGCTGCGCGCCCTGCTCAATTAAATCAAAATCAATAATAAGATTTAAAGATGCAACAACAACTATCGCAAGACTAATAACAATGCCTAGCCCTGAGGAATTGTGCAAATACGGAAAGCTCCCCGCCCCGAAAAGATTTAACAATAAATTCATTATATACACAAGAACTATCGCTAATGTTGAAAATATTACAACTTTTTGAAATCTCGGCGTGGCTTTAAGTATTCCGGTTTTGTAAGCAGCTAACATGCAAAACAAAACGCAAATTGTTAAAAGAACTGCATTTACTACGATTCCCGGATGTGCTTTTTCAAAATATAAAGATATTGCTCCAAGCGCCAAACCCTTGCATATAGCGTAAATCGGCGATAAAAAGGGAGAGACTGTTTGTTTAGATATTGAAATCATTGCCAAAACAAAACCGCCGAGCAATATAGGCATCACCAGAGGCATTATCACATTAGGGTGCGTCCACGAATAAAATGCACTTGCCACGAGCAATGTCCACAAAATCATACTTTTATTTATTGTTCCTGACACCGTCATAACTTCACTGCTGCTTACAGTCGTTCGAAAAACACTATCTTTTAAAAGCGGGTTACTCATACCTATCCTCCAATGATTAATTTATACGCCAATTTTAGAATTTCCCTCTCACCGCTAAAATAAAGCGTTTTTTCTGCGCGGCTTATATCTGCCCATTCTATTTTAGATATTTCATTTTTATCAAAACCTGACGGCTCTTCAAAAGCAATCGCAAGAAAATATATATTATGCTTTTCAACCGTCGCGTCTTTTATTATATAAACGTCTTCTTGTCTGAAATTATTAATAAATTTAAGATTTTTAATTCCTGTTTCTTCAAAAATCTCTCTCTTTGCAGTCTCTATTTCGGTCTCGCCATTTTCAACATGCCCTTTTGGAAACCCCCATTTTTCGCTTATTTTCGATAGGACAAGCAAAAATAAGGGACTGTTGTTTTCCATTTTATAAACCACAGCGCCGCATGAAAATTCTTTTAACATTTACAAACCTTTTTCTACTTTATTAACCACTTATCAACAACACTGAAGCAACACGCTATAAGAGAATACCGAACACCGCAATCGTTTCATTTTCTGGACTGTTTTGCA
>JAIXNA010000193.1 GCA_020328135.1 Candidatus Endomicrobiellum dinenymphae | reverse complement strand
ATGCCCAACTCAAACGCCCACAGGGCAAGAACTTTAGAATATTCATAATTATTTCTTACATAGTAATTTGCATTAGGGTGATTTTTTTAATGCTGTCATAAGCAGACAAGTCCCAAAGCCACAGTCTATCGTACATCTAGGCGCGTGTAGTTCAACAATCTTTCCTAATGCAAATTACTATGTAAGAAATAATTATGAATATTCTAAAGTTCTTGCCCTGTGGGCGTTTGAGTTGGGCATTCCCTTTATTTATGCATCATCTGCCGCAACGTATGGCGACGGCAAAACTGGGTATGACGATGATATATCAAAACTGATAAATTTATCACCGTTGAATATGTATGGCTTTTCTAAACATATGTTTGATTTGTGGTTGTTGAACAATAATTACATTAACAAGGTCACGGGTATAAAATTTTTTAACGTTTTTGGTCCTAACGAGTATCATAAAGGCGATATGCGCAGCGTAGTTTGTAAAAGTTATGACGAAGTTGCAGATAAGGGACTTATAAAGCTGTTTAAGTCTTATAATGAAAATTATTCCGACGGTGAGCAGCGCAGAGATTTTATATATATAAAAGACGCTATCGACGCTATGTATTTTTTGTTTAAAAATCCTTCTAAAACGGGTATGTTTAATCTTGGTACGGGTAAATCGAGGACTTGGAATGATATATCGAAATCTATATTTGCAGCAGTTGGCAAAAAAGAGAACATAGAATATATCGATATGCCTGATTTTTTAAAACAGAAATATCAGTATTTTACACAGGCGAAGACGGACAATCTTAAAAAAGCGGGATACAACAAATCTTTTGCAGAGCTTGAAGACTCTGTAAAAGATTATTGTTTTTATCTAAAAAATAAATCTTATCTATAATATAATAACATAGAGTTTGTCTAATCCTTGGAGCGACTATGAGGCTTTTAAAATTAATATCTTCGTTTAAAAAACAAACTATTTTGGTTGTCGGCGATACAATGATAGATAAATTTATATGGGGAAAAGTAAAGAGAATTTCACCCGAAGCGCCCGTTCCAGTAGTAGAGGTTACAAGAGAAACAGAGACGCTTGGCGGAGCTGCAAATGTTGCAAATAATATAATATCTTTAGGTGGTAAAGCCTATATTGTAAGCGTAATAGGTGAAGATATAACAGGTAAATCTTTAGTAGAGATGCTTGAAGAAAAAGGGATTAATTATGATTGTTTGGTCTACGATGCTAACAGATCCACAATTGTAAAGACAAGAATTATTGCAGCGAGTCAGCAGCTTGTAAGGATAGATAAAGAGATAAAAGGATTTTTTGACCATCATACCGAATCAAAAGTCTTGACAAACATAGAAAAAATTATTCCTCAGGTCAATGCTGTTATAATTTCAGATTATGGAAAAGGCGTTGTAAGTCCTAAAGTTCTTAAAAAGACAATTTCACTTGCAAAAAAACATAAAATCCCCATTACAGCAGATCCTAAGACAGATCATTTCAAAAAATATAAAAAGATAACAACGATGACACCCAACGAAAGAGAAGCTACAGAGGGAATGAACGCAAAAAATATTAAAACTGACGAGGATATAGTCGTTTTGGGTAAGAAAATCCTTAAAACATTGAATTCAGAATCTGTGCTTATAACGCGCGGCGAAAAAGGTATGACGCTTATTCAGCCTAATAATAAAATTACGAGTATCCCTACAAGAGCAAAGGAAG
>JAIXNA010000192.1 GCA_020328135.1 Candidatus Endomicrobiellum dinenymphae | reverse complement strand
TGTTAGAAAACGTAAAAAACATATTAACCATTGACGGTGGAAGCGTTATAAAAATAATAGAAACAAAATATACTCTCTCTCTAGCTTGCGGAATGCCAAAATAAGAAGCGTTTAAAACGTGTTTATGCAAATTGTATCCTATTTCGTCTAATTTTGTTTCTATTATTTTTATAACGCTTCCACCGTCAATGGTTAATATGTTTTTTACGTTTTCTAACAGCAAAATATAAGGCTTATGATAATCTGCAATTCTATGAATTTCATAAAATAAACGCCCTCTAGAATCGGTAACGCCTCTCTTTTTACCGGATATGCTAAAAGACTGACATGGAAAACCAGCGCACAAAATATCGTGTTTAGTTATTTTGTTGGCTGGAATTTCCATTATATTTCCGCTTGGTTTTTCGCCGAAATTTTGTTTATACGCTTCTTGGGCGTAACTGTCTATATCGCTAGAGAAAACACACTCCAATCCTCGCTTTTCTAAAGCTACTCTAAATCCGCCTATCCCGCAAAACAAATCTATAAATTTATACATTTGACGTCTCTCTGCCGTTACTATTTCAAATTTAAACGATAATAACTATATGAACTCTTTGCGGGCTTCGCTAGAAGCGCTAATATTCAATCAATCACTTCAAACTCACTATAACCTCATCTATAAGACCGTATTCTTTTGCTTCTTGAGCGGACATGTAATGATTTCTATCGGTGTCTTTTAACACCTGTTCCGTAGTTCTCCCCGTGTGTTTTGCAAGTATTTTGGAAAGCTTTTGTTTAGTGGAGACCAATTCTCTTGTTTCTATGTCAATATCAGAAACGGTACCCGATAAACCTCCGCCATAAATTAAGGGCTGATGTATCATAATTCTGGAATGAGTCAAAGCGTATCTTCTGCCTTTTGTTCCTGCAGCGAGTAGAACGGCTCCAAAAGACATTGCCATTCCCATACAAATCGTAGTGATTGGGCTTTTGATAAATTGAATGGTGTCATAAACAGCAAGTCCGGCAGTAACCATACCGCCGGGCGAATTTATATATAAACTTATATCTTTCCCGGGGTCTTCTGAGTCTAAATATAAAAGCTGCGCTATTAAAACGTTTGCGGAATCGGTGGCAATCGACCCATCATGTCCGCCAATAAAAATAATTCTATCTTTGAGAAGTCTCGAATATAAATCATATGTTACAGCCGACCCTTGATTCCATCTTTCTATTACTGTTGGTATTAACGACGACATCTTTTTCTCCTTATACTATAATCAAGTCGCCTTAAATTGCGCCAGCGGCGCCTTTGCGAGGAACGAAATAACGAAGCAATCCAGCATTGTTGTTATCTGGACTGTCGCGACTTGCAAACATCGCAAGTCTCGCAATGACGATGTGGTGTTAAAACTTAACAGCGCAATTTAAAGCGACTTGACCATATTATACTAATCTTTTTTCAAAGGCATATCTTTTTCTTCTATTTTTATTTTTGCATTATCAATCAAAAATCCAAACAGTTTCTGTTCTTTTAACGAAAGTATTATATTCTCTTTTTTTTCTACAAAGTATTTATCAACTGCGCTTTCTTTTCCGGGATTAGAAGTTTTCACTTTATTTTTTTCTGCGTCAATATCAGCGTCGGTTACTGCAAGATTTTCACTTAAATATATTGCATTTAAAATATAAGAAAAAGATATGCCTTTGAAAAAAGATTAGTATAATATGGTCAAGT
>JAIXNA010000011.1 GCA_020328135.1 Candidatus Endomicrobiellum dinenymphae | reverse complement strand
TTGAATGAGTATTTTGTTGAAACAGTTGGGAGATGGCTGATGAAGAAACGATAAGAAGATATATTCGCGAATAACGAGCTAAATTATGCCGTATCGTTGGCAGTTGCCGCGTCGTTGTCATTACAGGAAGCCTCGCCCTAAAGGGCGAGGATATAATTTCACTTTCTCTTTTTGTATGAGAGATTTTCCAAAGCAATTTTAATAAGTTCTGTTTTTGTTGCAATGTGCGTCAAAACCATAGCCTCGCCAACCAATGATTCGGGTAAATCCAAAGTAGTTCTGATAAAGCTCTCCTTAGCACATAGTATAATAATAATAGTCTTGTATACATTGTAAAGCTTGTTGATTGTACCCAAGTTCAAGTTTTACTAATGTGCGACACTCATAGAAGTTTGTGCAAGCAAACAAGAGCCAGAACGAGACAGCCGGCTAGTTCCATGGAGATGCACATTGCGTTAGCTCAAAATAGACATAATGTGAGGCTGGCTGACAAAGCAACAGCGATACTGTTGTGCCGTATCGATGAAAATCATCAACAAAAAAGCAGAAGTTATATCTATAAATTTTGGAAAAATCAATGTGCAAATACTGAAAAACTTCTATTCTGTAATTCCTAAAAAGATTAAACATAATACTAATTTTTTTCATGCATTCATCGCGAACCCATTCATAGTTGCCACAAAACATCAACAAGACTGTCGCTTAATTAGCAACAACATTAATGGCATTAAGAATTTTTACAATTGACCCCTTATCGCCGCATTTTAAAATTTCGTCAGCAGCTTTTTGAACATCTGTAAAAGATACGCCTCTAATAGCTCTCTTGATTGTCGGAACCTTGGCAGGCGACACGCTAAACTCGTCAAGCCCCAAACCCAAAAGTATTGGAGTATAATAAGAGTCGCCCGCCATTTCGCCGCACATGCCTACGTTTATCCCTGCTTTATGACATTCATTTACAATCTGTTTAACAAATCTTAAAATAGCAGGGTGCAGAGGGTCATAAAGATTAGCCACATTTTCATTTATCCTATCAACGGCGAGGGCGTATTGTATTAAATCATTTGTGCCTATCGAAACAAAATCTACTTCTTTGGCAATAATATCAATTATCATGGCGGCAGACGGCACTTCTATCATTACGCCAATTTCCATTTCTTCATCAAACTCAACATTTTCTTTTCTCAAATCGACTTTTACTCTTTCAAGAATTTCATTAGCTTCGCGAAGTTCGTCAATTCCAGATATCATAGGATACATCAATCTAATTTTTCCATGCACGGACGCTTTTAAAATACCGCGTAGTTGATCTATAAAAATTTTAGGATACTTAAGACATAATCTTATAGCTCTTAAACCTAAAAATGGATTATCCTCTTGTTCGATATTTAAAAGTCCCATTTTTGCAAGTTTATCGCCACCCAAATCAACAGTCCTTATGATAGTTGGATATGCAGACATTTCTTTAACTACTTTAGAATATTTTTCAAAATGTTCTTGCTCCGAAGGCATAGAATCGCGATTGAAATACATGAATTCGGTTCTGTAAAGACCTATACCAGTAGCCCCATTCTTTAATATAATCGCTACTTCATCCGGGTTGTCAATATTTGCAAAAATTGAAACCTTATGATTATCGGTTGTCTCAGCAGATAAATCTTTTAATTTCGTTAATTCCTTTCTTTTTACCGACTGTTCATCGTACTCTTTTTTATATTTTTCCACTATTTCCAGAGTTGGATTTAAGATAACCTCGCCTTTATCGCCGTCTAAAATTATAATATCGCCTGTCCTTGCCTGAGAAGATATTGCTTTTAAACCTACGATTGCCGGAATCGCAAGACCTTGCGCCATAATTGCTGTATGCGAAGTTTTTCCACCGATATCAGTAACAAACCCTTTAACTAGTTTCTCTCTTATGGCGACAGTATCAGCGGGGGTCAAATTGTGCGATACAACTACTGCATCTTCTCCTAGGTTTGCGAGATTTTTTCTTTGTTTTCCTAAAAGATTGCCTAGAATTTTCTTTCCAACATCTTGGATATCAACTTTTCTTTCCTTAAAATAATCATCTTTTATAGTCTCAAAAGAACGAATAATTTTATCTAAGACTTTAAAAACAGCATACTCCGCGTTAGCGCCGTCATTTATAAGCTTATATATGTCTCGCCTAAAAGATGGATCATCTAAAATCATAATATGAACGTTCGCTATGTGGGAATAACTCTCCCCAAGAATATCGTGAATTTTTCCGTAAATTATTTTAAGTTCAGTCCTTGTTTTCTCAATAGCATCATCTAAACGTTTCTTTTCGGCATCTTTTGCATTTGCAGGAATTTCTTTGTGAATAAGGCAAAATTCATCATCTTCAAGAAGAAAAACTCTACCAATGGCAATTCCCGAAGATACCGCAACACCTTTGAAAATTACGTTTTTTCTGTTGGGCATTTTTACTCCTATTCACTAAAATTAGAATTAAATAAATTTTCTATCGCATTTATAACCTCATTTTCATCGGGACCTTCGGCAATAAATTTCAATTCGCTTCCGTGAGTCGCAGCCAACGTCATAACACCCATAATGCTTTTTGCGTCAACTTCAAAATCATCTTTATAAATCCTAACCGCAGATTTATATTTACTTGCAGTCTGCGCAACCGTAGCAGAAGGCCTTGCATGCAATCCCATCTTATTTGAAACAACAATAATTTTCTCTTTCATTTTCATATCCCCAAATATGATATCAAAACACATGTCAATATTATGGTGTAAAATAAAAAGGTTACCCCAAACCTGCTTGCCACAAATACTGAGCACACTAGCACGATTCCATACACAATAGCATCCTGTGCATTGGAGTCGGAAAACATTCCATTAAGCCCCAAACCAAAAGCGCTAAAATGCAAAACTAACGTAGCTATTGCAATTATAAGACCGCCGCGACGTGTCAACGTTAATAAAAATTTAAAACTTGATAAAACGAATATACTTTCCTTACCAAATTTAAAACCTAGAAACATAAGCCGATATCTGGCAACAATATGAACAACATTATAAAGAACAATAAAAACAAAAGGAATCAAAATGCCACAATCAACAAAACGACTGTCTAGTACCTTGACAAAAAATATCAATATAAAAATACTTATAAATGAAATCGCAGGTCTTAGTGTCCCAAAAAAAAATAAATCCCCCAGCGCCGCCAACGGACCCGCCATAGTGTCTTTTATGTTGTTAACATCAGGCAATTTTTCATCGGTAACACTATCTTCAGCTATTTTCTTTTCCAAACTTGCAACAATTGCAACTACTACACCCGACATGTAGGGATGCGTATTAAAATGACCTGTATGCCTTAAAAGAGCTTCCTTCTTTTTATCTTCGTTTAAATAAACCTTATCCAAAAAAGGTTTTAATATAAACACAAATCCTATGTTTTGCATTCGCTCATAGTTCCATAGTGTTTGTATGAAAAAACTCCTTACAAACATTCTGGAATATATTTTAATCATCGCGCGAGTTCCTTAAAAGTGGAATTTTTACACTTTTAAAATTATATATCATCATACCAAAACCGGCTATCGGCATCAAATACCATGCCTTTTTAAAACCCAAGAGAACAAATTCAGGAAGTTGTGGATAAATACTAAAATATATCCAACCCCCAACGATCATTGCAAATATGCAAAACAAAAAAGCCCTTAGAACAAAAAATAACAAACCGGTAATTACACCGGCATTTATCTGCCAATATTTTCCGCTCTCAATGCCTTTTTCTATCCAACGCATTATTTTAGTATTAAACTTTCTTCCGGAAATATCTATTTCTCTATACAAATACGCAAACGGCACAGCTAAAATGATACCCAGTATTGCAGCTTCCTGAAAACCTGAGAAATATTTACAAACCCAAAATGTTGATAAAACACCTATAAGAGATACATCAACAGGAATGGATACGCCTAGAGGAATGGCATTTATCCACAACATTTCAACAATCATACCAATCCAAAGCCCAGTGCCGATATCTCCCATTAAAAAACCCATAACGGGAGCGCAAAATATCGGACGACAAATCATGAATTGTCCAAAAGCAGTTATATCTGAACTACATAAAGCCCCAATAAATGCAAGAAAAATAATATTTTCTGTCATAACTTATCCACGATTTTTAAAATTTACAATCGTTTCCAAAAAAACTTTTTCACTTCTCCGGGATCTATATTACGCTTTACAACACAATGGGAGCAACGGCAGTTCTCTGATAAGTTTTCTCATATCCGTTGTCAGAATTCGCAACAGTCCCGATAGGATATACAAACAGTTCGCTTTTATCCGAAAATTTAGTTTCAAGTTCTATTTTAAATGATCGTCATACCTCTTCCAAATATTGACATTTTCTAAATCTCTAAAACCATCTCTTGTTTTTATTGTATAGTCAACGCTATATCCATTTGAAAAAGGCAAAAATCTCTTTTACAATCTTAACATCTCTGCCGTTAATCTTGCCGTATTTTTGAAGAATAAGTCTAGACTTTTTTGAAAAATTGTCTTGTATGTTCTAGTTTTACATCGTACAATCCATTTGCAAAAAATGATATATTAAAGAAGCCTTCTGCAATTATCGTAACACTAAATATTTATCAAGATCAGTCTCTTTCGCTCTTATTGCATCGCCACGTATAGTTGCACTTCAGATTCATCTGTCTTCTTGTTAAAACGTCAAGAAGATTATGATGAATTTTAAAAATATCACACTCAAAAATTGAACCGCTGTCTTTCGGGGGGGCATAAATACTTTGAGTTTTACTCCCACGCAAACACTCTTCAACTGAATCGCAATTAAAATCAAAAACATTCCATGCCGCTTTTTAAGCAGCAACTTATTGCATATATTTTCAGTTCTCAAAAGTATATTATATACCGCATTTCTTAAATGAGGTAAATACAAATCCGCCAAAACTCCATGCCAATAATATGCACAATTACACTGACCTGCATACAAACTATTTGATATCTCTTCAAAATGATGATTGCCGCTGTTAACATATTTTTTTACTTTACGGCTTGCGTAAATCATCTTTTTATGCATATTATTTACTTCTTCGTATTTTGTTAAGAAATTTCTCCAAAATCCTCCACGCAAAAATCTTTTTACTTTAATATCGACACCATGCCGGTCTAAAACATTTTCAAAAGTTTGTTGGGCTTCCGTGGACAAAGACCACTGAGACATTTCGAAATAAGAAGCGCAAGGCGGATAAATTCTGCCGGATGATTTTTTCGTTTTTAAAATTTTTGAAAAATTTACAGTCCCCACTATATCAGAATTCTCCTCCAAAATCGTAAAAACATTCAAAGCATTGATTTTCATGAACATGTTTATAAGCGCTCAATCACATACCAAATTTCTCGCCATTGTCTGCCATAAGAGTTTTAAAGCATTCTATAATTTCTTCCACGTTGACAAAAGGTATCAGATGCCTCTTCTGACTTATAGGAAAAATATGCAGATTGTATCTTTCTTCTTCCGTGGAGTAGTGTCCGTCTAGTTTTCCGTGTCCGTACCTGATCTGTAGCAACAAAATGAAAATCGTCTAACACTGTGTAATCTATTCCGCTCTCGGATAAAACTTTTGCTATGCCTGGTTCCCACACTCTTTCGGCAAGCCAAAGTCCTTTGGTTTCTTTTTTTTATCTAGGAATTCATCTTATCTATCTGACCTATTTTATCTCTATTTGGGATTGCGGACATTAACGGCTCATAATAACCCCCGTACAATATCTCTAAATTGTCTTTTTCAATAAGTCGCTTTACATCATTGATATAATCCGCGTGTTCTTTTCCAGATACTCCCACAATATTCCGCTTACATGCAAAATTTCACTTTATTTTTGATGATATAACAAACATCCTCAAACGGCTTATAGGCAACTTGGTAGGCTTTTTCAAACACCCAATCAAAAATTCCAACCGGCTGATGATTATGCGTACAAAATACAAATTTAACTTTACTCACTTTCACGCCTCGCGCGTAGCTAAATATTCCCTTTCTATTAAAGGCACAATATTTAATCTTTCGTCACCAGGAAGAATTCTGCTTTCTATGTCAACGCCTTTGATATGTATCTTATAAAGATTTTCTATATCTTTGTCATCTACATATATGTTATACAGAAGTTGCTTTTTCCCATTAACAAAATGCATTCCGCCAACGTTTAAAGACTTTAAATTTACACCATTTTCTATCATATGTAAAATGTCTGAAGGGCTAGCTGCTAACAACATCATTTTCCTATTATCATGCTGCCTGCTTAAAATTGTATTCGTCGCATCCTCGATGCTTTGCGCCTTAAATTCAATCCCGCCAGGCAAAGCCATAGCCATAAGCATTTGCTGCATCTTATCGCAAGATGCCAAATCTAATACAACAAGAAGCGTATCGACCGGAATGGTCTTGAGCCATCCTTGAACTATCTGACCATGTACAAGCCTGTCATCTATTCTTGCCAAAACTATAGGCATCGTTTACCTCGCAATACCCGGTTCTATTTTGATGATCCAAGCAACATTTTTTTGACGTTTATTATGCTTTTTTGCCCGTCAAATAAAACCTTATCAGCTAAATCTACAACGCTTACAACGCTCTTGCTTGCAAATATAGCTGATAATAACATAGGAAGATTAGCACCGGAAAGAATTTCCGTATTAAAAGATCTACACATTGGAGCGGAGGCATTACACGATGTGCCTCCGATCATATCGGTAAGTATTAAAGTTCCGTCTTCATCGTTTATGCTCCGTAGAAGAATGTCAATACGTTCTTGCATTTGTATTAAACTATCGTTAGCTCCTCTTTTGATAGCATAAAGATTAGATTGTTTTCCTGCTATAAGTTCTGCGGAATTCACAAGTTCTCGAGCTAATTCGCCATGCGCCGTGACAATAATTTTAATCATTTTTAAATTCTCCTAGAATTCATCCCTGGCTTTTGTCGGGCAAAACAAAAATACCAAAAATCCTTACCACCGAGCTTCATTCGCTTCATGATATAGGACTACTATAATCAAATCGCTTTAAGTTGTGCCGATTGTAGTAAATTCCCCTTTTTACAAAAGGTGTGGCAGCCGTACAGCCTGACGGGGTATTAAATTTGAATACCTTAATGCTGGATTGCTTCGTCATTTCATTCCTCGCAAAGACACTGATGGCACAACTTAAAGCGATTTGATTGTATATCACCAAAATTCAAGTAAATATTTTATTCTCAGCATCTTTTTTAAACATGATTTGACACAGGATTAATGACTAAACAAAAATTTGCCGACATCGCATTCTTTTTCAAGTCTTCTTAATGCGGTTTTGTAATACTCTTGCTCTTTTTCTATTCCAATAAAGCTCCTGCCTAATTGCAATGCTCCGATAAGCGCAGTTCCGCTCCCCATGAACGGGTCGCATACAAGTTGATTCTCTTTTGTCGTCAATTCAATAAGCAATTTCATCAATGTCAATGGTTTTTGCGTGGGATGTAACCCACTATTAATAGATTCTGCCGACATCGAAATAAGGTTATTAGGTAGTTGATTATACCTATCAAAAACCGTTTCGTCCCAAGCGCCGACATCGTTTTCAATTACATTATCTGCCAATGTTCCGCCTATCTTATACGGCTTCATAAACCATAATATTGGTTCAAAAACAGGTCTAAGATTTCCAACTTTCCAGCCATTCCATTTTATAACATTTTTATCATCATTTCTTCGCTCAAAAACGCAACTTATTCGTTGGGCCCTGTGAGCTGCTTTTTCTTTGTTCCATGCTATCATATCTTTGAATATAAAACCGTTGTCCTCAAAAGCGCAGATGCATCTATGAGCCATCCTTCGCCCTGCAAAAACAAAAGAGGATGCTCCCGGTTTCAATACTCTCAGCCAATCTTTTACCCAAGAATTGCACCAGCTATAATATTCCGCAGGTATTTTTTTGTCATCCTCCGACCAACCATTTAAAGGCTTTCCTCGCATTCTAAATATACTACCTGCTTTCATTTGCGCTTCGCTTTTCCCTAATAACGCATTATTTTTATTGTTGTGTATTATATCCCATTTATCGTAACAAATTCCATAGGGTATATCGCTCAAAATCAAATCTATTGAATCAGTATCGACAGATTTCATTAGTTCAATACTATTGGCATTATATAATTTATTCACTTCTATCATTTTATTTATGCATCCGTTCTATAAATTTTTGTATAGTTTCTATCTTGCTATTTAGCTTCATTATTTTCAATAATTCTTTTATAGCTTTTTTCTTGTCCAGACGTTGTATTCTGTTGATTTCTTCCTTCCAATAATCAATTTCATCACTTCCTCTTTCTTTTATCTTTGCTTTAAATAAATTGAAATACTTTGAAAATCTGGAATCGTTTAAACCGACAAATTGTTTTAAGAATTCATCTTGTCTATCCATAAAACTATTACCGCTGTCTGCAATCGACGTATTTTGTGAAATATGTTTGCTTTGATTCCAGCAGTCAGCAAGAGAAAATTTAGTAGTTTCTTTTATGCCATTATCAAGCAGTAAATATAGGTATTCCCACGAAAATAAAAGCACATTTCCATTCAATGCTTGATTATATATTTGACTTTTATTCTGCGGATACTGGAAATAGGGGCAACATAAAATGGAATAATCGCTATTCTCCGCCCAATGCGCCATAGATTCAACTTTGAAATCTTTTTGATTTTTTGCCGTTCGGCTTAGTCTAAACGTTTTTGCATCGCCAATTAGTGTATAATTATGAAAATAGCTTTTAGCAAAAACATCAGCTACGCCCGATCGCTCTTTGAATGCTTGCGCTTTTAGACCCAATTCCTGCAAGGCTTTTGCTAATAAAATATCGGAAGCTTTTGTATATAATTTTTCTTCTGTTGAATCAGTTTCAATACATTCAGGTATGGTTCCGATTTCTGTTACAAGAGGAATAATCTCATCTTTACTTAACGAAAAAATTTCTTTTTCTAATTTATTACTGGCTTTATTAAAATTCTCACGCGTGGATAAAGTCTTTATTTTGCTTTTCAGTTTTTCAAAATTCATACTCTTTATCTCTTTCCCAGTTGTTTCAAATCATAAATAAATTATAGATAAAACCCTGCCAAATCATTTAAAAAGACACCGAAAAATGGGAAAGAAAATTATCTTTTAGCATTGTACTAAAATCTAGCTGCTTTAAAATAGTTATTACTGCAATACAATAGACTTCTTAACAAACAGATAATCATTATCTGCCCTGCAAAATATCTCTATGATTAAGCTTAACTCTATATTTTTTACCTTTTAAAAAAGATACCAGCTTTTCCGACGTAAAAACAGATCTGTGATATCCACCGGTACATCCTATCGCTATAGTAAGATAACTTTTACCTTCCTTAATATATCCAGTCAAAGTTGTTTCTATAAGTTTTGAGAATAAATTAAAAAAATTTTTGAATTCTTTTTGCTTTTCTATATATTGCCTAACTGCTTTATCTTTACCGGTTTTAAATTTTAATTCGTAAACATAATTTGGATTTGTGATAAAGCGCACATCATAAACGATATCGGCATCATTCGGTACGCCATACTTATACCCGAAAGAAATAACAGAAATATTTAAGTACTGTTTATCTGACTGCTGAATTCCAGCGACTATAGAGATTGCTTTCTTCAATTCTCCTATCGTAAGAACCGAAGTATCTATAACCTCGTCCGCAACAGAAAAAATACTATCTATTATTTTTTTTTCAAGTTTTATCGCATCAGAAACTGATTTTCCCAAAGGATGACGACGACGTGTTTCTGAATACCGTCTTAACAAAACTGAATCTGAAGCATTGAAAAAAATAACTTTATAGTCTATTTCTTTCTTTCTTAAAATTTTAAGAAACATTTTGAAAGACGTGAGATATTCCCCCGCTCGAGCGTCAACACTCATTGCAACATTTTTATATTTGCCTTGATTTTTAAGACAAATATCAATAAAGTCGGGAAACATCTGAACAGGCATGTTATCAACACAGACAAACCCAAAATCTTCAAAAACTTTGAGAGCCTGACTTTTACCTGCCCCGGACATTCCTGAAATTATATATATACACAATTTAGCCATGATTATTTTTTGTTAAGCTCTTCCAGTAGTCTGCCATCTAAATTTCTTGCAGTAAAATGTCCTTCATTTTTAAGTCTTTGGTTTAAACTTGCAGTTTCAACAAGAATCGCAAGATTTCTACCGGGGGCCACAGGTATAGTAATCTCAGGAATCCTAACGCTTAAATACTCTGTGTAATATTCATTAAATCCAACTCTTTCATATTGTTTTACAGGATCCCACTCTTCAAGCTTTATTACAAGCTCTATGCGAGACTCATCTAAAATATTACCCATGCCAAAAAGCTCTTTAGTGTCTATTACGCCTATGCCTCTTACCTCTATGAGATGCTTTGTAAGTTTTAGACCGCTTCCTACTAGCGTGCGTCCCGAGCGTTTCTTAATGTTAACTATGTCGTCTGAGACAAGCTTATGCCCTCTTTTTACAAGCTCAAGAGCGCACTCTGACTTACCTATTGCAGATTTACCAATAAGTAAAACGCCTAGTCCATAAATGCTTGTCATAACACCGTGTATCTTAATTGAAGGAGCAAGTTTATCATCTAAATAATAATTCAAATCGCCTATAAATGAGGACGATTTTAATTCCGTTCTTAACAGAGGAATATCCAAATCGGAAAACACTTTAATCATTGCATCAGTCGGCCTAAGATTCCTCGTTAAAATACAACCTACAGCTTTTTCATGAGAAAAAACTTTATTTAAAATTGTTACCTGTTTGTCATACTTCAAATGCTTTAAATATGTATGTTCGATTATTCCTATGACTTGTATTCGTTCGTACGGAAAATGATCAAAAAATCCTGTAAGGGCAAGCCCCAGTCTGTTTATATCGGAAACCGCGATCTTTCTTCCAAATCCGCCGACGCCTGTAAGAACTTCGAGCCTAAAATCCTCACCCCTTTCTTTAAGAAGCATGTTTACGTCCATAATAGACATCAATACGCGTCCTCCTCCTGTATTATTTTAACAACGTCTTCAGTCGTAGCAGCATCTCTTATTGCTTGTCTTAAAAACTTATCCTTAAACAATCTTGAAATTCTTGATAATGCCTTTAAATGTTGTCCGGCTACTTCAACAGGTCCTACCAAAAGAAAAATGATGTTCACAATCTCGCCATCAAGAGAATTAAATTCTACGCCTTTGCGTGAAATACCGAGAACTCCCATTTGTTCTTGAAGAACATCTGTTTTTCCATGAGGAATCGCAACGCCCTGCCCTATTCCTGTAGAACCAAGTTTTTCTCTTTCCAAAACGACATTAATGATTTCCTCCGTCTTTTTTACTTTCTTAGTATTTTCCAAAACATCTACCAGTTCAACAATCACCGATTTTTTATCTGTCGCTTTCAAATCAATAACTATTGCGTTCTGACTCAAAAAATCCATAATCTTCATCTCTATCTCCTCTTTATTTTACAGTTCATTGGGTTCTAGAAGAACTATCGATCCGCTGTCATTGCGGTAGAGAACGCTTATTTTATCGTTCGATCCGTCTTTAAACATATATACCCTATATCCGAGATTATCCATTTTGTTAATAGCCTCTTCTACAGTTATAGGTTTTAAATCAAAATGGATAATCTCGGATATAGGGTATATATGTTTAAAGACGGATCGAACGATAAAATAAGCGTTCTCTATCTCCTCTTTATTTTACAGTTCATTGGGTTCTAGAAGAACTATCGATCCGCTGTCATTGCGGTAGAGAACGCTTATTTTATCGTTCGATCCGTCTTTAAACATATATACCCTATATCCGA
>JAIXNA010000075.1 GCA_020328135.1 Candidatus Endomicrobiellum dinenymphae | reverse complement strand
TAGGGGGTAAAGCTTCCCCTGCTCGACCCCATATCAAGCCCAGCTTTAAAGATTTCTTTGCACGCTCTTCATGCCCTTACTAATTTTCTTAATCTCTTAAATTTTTTACTGAAAGAAAAAATTTAAGAGATTAAGAAAATTAGTAAGGGCATGAAGAGCGTGCAAAGAAATCTTTAAAGCTGGGCTTGATATGGGGTCGACAACTGTTAAACTTTCGATACTTAATCAAAACAACGAACCGGTTTACTGTAATTATAAAAGACATCAGTTAGATTTACTAAATACTGTAATCAGTTTGATTGATGATGCCATCATAAAATTTCGAACTATAAACCTTACAATCCGCGCTACAGGTTCAGGCGCTATAGAGCTGTCTCGAAAAGCAAACGTGCCGTTTGAGCAAGAAGTAGTAACTTGTGCAAAAGCCATAAAAACTTTTCTTCCAAAAGTTGATGTTGCAATAGAGCTTGTGGGAGAAGACGCAAAAATTACATTCATCGACGACTCTTAAATAAATCAAAGAATGAATGAAACATGCGCAGGCGGTGCAGGCGCTTTTATACATCAAATGACGCAGGTTCTCAAAACTGACACAGTGGGCATAAATGAACTTTTCAAAAATCACAAAACAATATATCCTATAGCAGCAAGATGCGGCGTATTTGCCAAAACAGACGTTTTGCCTCTTTTAAATGAAGGAGCGGCGAAAGAGGATATCGCGGCAAGTATTCTTCAAGCTGTTGTCAACCAAACAATAGGAGGACTTGCAAGAGGTCGCGCGATAAAAGGAAACGTATGTTTTCTTGGCGGTCCTCTTTTCTTTTTATCTGAACTTCGCAACTGTTTCATAAAATCACTACGGTTGAAATCTGAAAATATATCTTTCCCTAACAACGCTCATTTTTTGTTTCTTTCGGAGCTGCTTTGTTAAGCTCCGATAAAGAGATTACCTTGGAGCAATTAAAAGAAAAATTTAGACTATTAAAAAATACGTCTTTTCGTGATGCTTCAGAACTTCTTCCTTCGCTATTTACAGATAAAAAAGACTATGATGTACTTCTGAAATAGACACAATAAAATGTCTGCTGCTAAAATTAAACTAGAAAATATTAAAGGCGAATTGTTTTTAGGCGTTGACGCAGGATCAACCGCCGCCAAAGCTGTTTTAATAAATCAAGATAAGGCTATAGCATACTCTTACTACAATTCGAACAACGGCAATCCTCTACAATCCGTAATAGAAATTTTAAAAGATATTTATGAAAGACTTCCTCAATCTGTGCAGATAGTCGGAGCATGCGTTACAGGTTACGGCGAAGCCTTAATTAAAGCTGCTCTCAATTTTGATTGTGGGGAAGTTGAAACAATAGCCCATTATAAAGTGGCTTATCACTTTAATCCCAAAGTATCTTTTATTTTAGATATTGGCGGACAAGATATGAAATGTATATATGTCAAAAACGGACTTATAGATAAAATAATTTTAAATGAAGCGTGTTCTTCGGGTTGCGATTCTTTTATGCAAAATTTTGCTCAATCGTTAAACTATACAACGCATGATTTTGCAGAACTTGCATTGTTTGCTAAAAAGCCTGTAGATTTAGGTTCAAGATGCGTAGTGTTTATGAATTCTAAAATTAAGCAGGCTCAAAAAGAAGGCGCAGGCGCGTGATATTTTCGCAGGGCTTGATTATTCCGTTATTAAGAACGTTCTATATAAAGTTATAAAAATAAACGATACTAGAGAGTTAGGCGAGCAAATTGTAGTTCAAGGCGGAATATTTTTTAATAACGGTGTTTTAAGAGCTACTGAGAATCTTTTAAAAACAGAAGTTATACGCGCTGATATTGCAGGACTTATGGGAGCGTTTGGCGCTGCGATTATTGCGCTGCAAAATAAAAAATCTTCAACAACGCTTGTATCTAGAGAAAAATTATTGTCCTTTTCATGTCAAACAAAAAATACTCGCTGTAAAGGCTGCGAAAATAATTGTTTACTAAATATTGTTGTTTTCTCCAATGGAAAAACTTTTGTTTCAGGCAATAGATGCAAAAATGTTTTTCAAAACAAAAAAGTTCAAAACTTTGCTTTCAACATGTTTGATTACAAGCGTAAACGTCTTTTTGATTATTATAAACCTCTGACCATGGAAAAAGCTTTTCGCGGAGAAATAGGTATTCCGCGAGTTTTAAACATGTATGAAAATTATCCTTTCTGGGTTGCTCTATTTACAAAGCTTGGCTTTAAAGTTGCGTTATCAGATAATTCATCAAATGCTTTATTTAATAGCGCGCTGGACAGTATTCCATCGCAAACTGTGTGTTTTCCCGCAAAGATGGTTCACGGACATATAGAAAAACTTGTTCAAAAAGGCGTTAAAACTATCTTTTATCCATGTATCCCATAAAGAATCTAAAGACGCTGACAATCATTATAACTGTCCAATAGTTGGGAGTCATCCTGAAGTTATACGTTTAAACATGAGTGTTTTAGAAGAAAAGGGAATAAAATTTTTACAACCGTTTCTTCCTTTTGGCAATACCAAGAGATTGATATACAGGCTTGCAGCAGAATTTAAAGAGTTTAAAATAACAAAAAAAGGAACTTGTTTTTGCCGCGCTTAGAGCAAGAGCGGCTCTTAGCCTATTTAAAAAAGATATAAGAAAACAAGGATCTTTGCTCATTAAAGAAATTAAGGGGTCAGGAAAATCTGCAGCAATTCTTGCCGGCAGACCGTATCATATTGACTCTGCAATAAATCACGGTGTTGCAGATTTAATTGCATCTCAAGGCATGATAGTTTTAACAGAAGATTCAGTGGCGCATTTGTCAGAACCTCTTCCAAAAATTAATTTTGTCGATCAATGGATGTATCATTCTCGTTTGTATCGCGCGGCAAATCTTGCTACAAAGATAGATAATCTTGAACTTGCGCAACTTAATTCCTTTGGCTGTGAACTAGATGCAATTACTACGGGACAGACTGAAGAAATTCTTTCTAAGGCTGGCAAAATTTATACCATACTAAAAATAGACGAAGGCTCTAATCTTGGCGCAGTTAAAATACGCATACGATCTTTGATTGCAGCTATAAAAGAAAGAAAGGGGTTACAATTCAAGGAAAATATTTTTGAAAAAACAAAGTTTTCTGAATTTACAAAAGACATGAAGGAAACTTATACAATTTTGGGACCGCAATTGTCTCCGCTGCATTTCCGTCTTGCAAGCTCTGCAATGCGTAAACACGGAATAAATTTAGAGATTCTCTCAAAAGTTAATAAAAATGATATTGAAGAAGGATTAAGATACGTAAACAACGACGCGCGCTATCCTGCAATAGTTGTTGTTGGCCAGCTTATAAACGCTTTAAAATCAGGTAAGTATGATTTAAATAAAGCTGCTATGATAATTTCACAAACGGGCGGAGGTTGTAGAACTACAAATTATGCGGGATTTTCAAGAAAAGCAGCAGAAAAAGCAGGGTTTAAAAATGCGACGGTCATTTCTTTAAGCGCGACAAACTCTTCTCTTAACAAAACTTTGGGGATTTCTTTTTCTGTTATCAAAGATGCCTTGCTTGCGCTTATCTACGGCGATTTGCTTATGAAATTATCCAATCGTATGCGTCCTTACGAAGCGTATGCTGGGCAAACTGATAATTTAGTGGAGACGTGGCTTATGCGTCTTTCAGACAGGATAGGAAAAACAATATATTTTAATTTTAAAAAAACTATTAAGAAAATCGTTAAAGATTTTGACAGTATCGCCATCCAAAAAATAAAAAACCGCGTGGGGGGTCGGCGAAATTCTTGTGAAATTTCACCCTGACGCAAATAACAATTTAGTTTCTGCTTTAGAAAAAGAAGGCGCGGAAGTAATTGCACCGGATATAACAGATTTTATAAACTATTGTTTGTTTGACGATATTTATAAACACAAATATCTTGACGGAAGTTTTAAAAATAGAGCGATTGCTTTTATTGCAAGCAGTTATATAGAAAGACTTCGTTCTGTTATAAGAAAAACTTTGAAAAAAAGCGCTAATTTTCATACTTATCAAACCACAAAATACATGGCAAAAAAAGCGTCTGAAATTATTTCTGCGTGCAATCAAGCCGGCGAGGGTTGGCTGTTAACTTCTGAAATGCTTGAGCTTATAGAAGATGGCGTAAACAACATTGTTTGCGCACAACCTTTTGGCTGTCTGCCAAATATCATCATATAACAGGCAAGGGCGTTATGAAAGAAATTAAACGCGGGCACAAAGATATAAACATCGCAGCAGTTGATTACGATCCTGGCGCAAGCGAAGTTAATCAGATAAATAGAATAAAACTTTTGATGAGTGTTGCTAGACAAAATATTAAATAATAGACATAGCCTCTAGATTTTAAAAAACTTACGAATATGTTTTACAACATGTTCGTAAGTTTTTTGCGCTCATCTCGCAAAAGTTTGCGAGGAATGCAATAATATTGTAGAATCACTGATTATTAGAGGCGCGTAATGGGCGATCCGTGATTATCTTCTGTTGCAGCAAACGCGTGAAAGACATATATATGTTATCATTTGTTGTCGCAATTGTTCTCTTCCAACTGTAGTAATTCCTCTTTCTTTGAAAGAGATGGCGGCGAAGTCCTCGAGGGCGCGAGGTTAGGAATTTATAGAGTGAGAGTTTGCTTTTCGTAGCATAGGAATAAAAGTTGGTTTGTAGTAGTCCTTAGACACTGTAATAAATTTTAGATTTATAAAATAGCAAGAGGAGAGATGGTCGAGCGGTTTAAGACGATAGTCTTGAAAACTATTATACGGGAAACCGTATCGGGGGTTCGAATCCCCCCCTCTCCGTCTATTGCTTTTTAACAGCGTTGATAAATCGTAAAAATAAAATGTCTTTCTGTAAATGTTCTATAAACGGATTAAAATGTCGCATTGTTGAATCAAAATAGTTAGGCGTTAAATGTCCGTAGTATTGTTCTGTAGTTAATACTAAACGATGTCCTAGTATTTTAGACAGTCCGTATTTTAAGTTTCTGTAGCGGATTTGTTTGCGTAATATTTTACTCAATTAGTTTAATTCCAATGTTTTTTAAGCGTTGTAGCTTTTCTTTTAGCTAATTTAAAAACTTTTCCGCAAAAGCTATATTTAAATCGTTCATTGATGATATTATTGTAGGATAGAATTCTTCGCGATATCGTGAAACGCTTGTTTGTCTAATGTTAGGCTGGTTTTAGCTTTGAAACTTTGATAATACGTTAAATACCCCTTTTATATCTTGCCATGAGATGCTTTTTCGCCCGTTTCTTTATCTTAGACGACGACGTTCATTTAATTTTGTTTTTATAAACTAAACTATCTTTCCATTTTCGTCTTTTAATGAGAATCCTTCATCATCAAGTTTTGGGACGCGCATATAACGTCGCTCGCCTTTCTTGGTTAGATATGTCGCGGGATCCTTGATTCTTTTATTCCAATATATTTAAGATCTTCTATAACCTGCGCAATTCATCCTCAATTTATTTATAGACATTTCATAGCCTGTTTTGTCAGGGCTTAACAGATCAAAAACCGCAGTAGCTCTTGTATGCGCTTAAAGCGCATGAGCCGCTGCGTAACAATAAATTCAAAATAAGAGTCGCCGTTGACTATATTGCGTACTTCACTTTTAACATTCCGTCTATTCCTGTACGAGCGCCAGCATATC
>JAIXNA010000191.1 GCA_020328135.1 Candidatus Endomicrobiellum dinenymphae | reverse complement strand
TTTTAAAATCAAAATGTTAAATATTATTGTGAGTAAAAAGATTAAAACGAAACTTTGACGGGATCTTTTGCAGCTTGTTCGTTTTCGTTTAGTTTAAAAAAATCCTGTTTTGTAAAGCCAAATGCGTTTCCGATAAGATTGCTTGGAAATATTTCAAGTTTTGTGTTGAGCACAAGAACGTTTGAATTATAAAATCTGCGGCTTGCTTGTATTTTGTTTTCAGTGTCTGTAAGTTCTTTTTGCAGTTCTAAAAAATTTGTATTTGCTTTTAAATTCGGATAGCTTTCAGACAATGCAAAAAGAGATTTTAGTGTTCCCGATAGCGCATTTTCCGCATTTGCTTTGTCTGCAACGGTTCCTGTCGACTGCATAGCGGAATTTCTAGCTTTTATAACAGCGTCTAAAGTGTTTTTCTCATGAGCAGCATAGCCTTTAACTGTTTCTACGAGGTTAGGTATCAAGTCATAACGACGTTTCATCTGTACTTCTATATCGCTCCATGCTTCTTTAACTCTGTTTCTAAGCATTACAAATTTATTGTAAGTTGCAAGAAAATATAATCCGGAAAAAACAATTAAAACGATGACAATCATAAGAACTGCTTGCATGATTTCCCTCCATTATTTTTGGTTTAAGTACATATCGGACGCGGCAAGCGTTTTTTTATAGTACGCTAACATTTCTCTATGTCCTTGCGTTTCTTCAGTTTTCGAAAGCATTTTGGTTGTTGAATCAAAATCGAAATATATGACATTGCCAGCTTCTATATCATACAAAATAGCTTTGTCATCTGACAATATAAAACCTTCGCTGTTAAATGCTATATGATTATGGTCGCTATCTAGAATGCTATGTCCCGCGGCGATATATTTCTCATTAGAAAGCGAAAGATCATATAAAGTTGGGGCTATGTCCATATGGCACGCCGCAATATCTAGATTAATCCGTTTTTTCAATTTCTTGGGAATGTATATGTACATTGGTACGGCATATCTTTTGAATAGCTCTTCAGGCGCAGTCGCTTTAAACTCTCTTAAATTGTGATCGCCTGTTATTACAACAATTGTATTTTCTGCAAGTTTAGAATTTTTTACTGCGCTTAAAAATTTTGCAGCTTCTCTGTTTGCAAATTGATAATTTTCAAAAATTTTCTGACCATATTTTTTTTCATTGGGCATCATTTGTAAGACTTCTTTTGGAATTTCAAGTTTTAAAGGTTTATAGTATGGCGGTGTTTTGTAAGGCGGATGTGTCGCTGTTGACATGGCATAAATAAATTTTGGCGTTTCACTATTGTTTTTAAGTTCTCTTAAGATAATTTCAAAAAACTGCGCATCATTTATGCCCCACTCATGGCGATATTCATTTTTTATTGATCCTTCTCCATAAATTTTATCGAATCCTTGAGCTTTTAAGAACCCTTCAATTCCACGCCACGCAAGACTGCCGCCATATACTGCTTTTGTAAGATAGCCCGAACGTTTATAAGGCAAAACCAAAGAACTTGAAAAATGTTGAAATGCTTTTTGAGTTTGCGTAATTTGAATCGAAAAAGGTCTTTGCGGCATATTTAGTATAGTTGATTCTAGACAATGTATTGTTATTACGCCTGCGGCTAAAAAATTATAAAGAACCGTGTCATTGTCAAAATGTTGCTTTAACTCTCCCAGCACGTCAAAACTTTCGTTATTATACAGGAGAGGTAGTTCGCCGAAACTTTCTAAAACAATAAATACAACATTGGGT
>JAIXNA010000074.1 GCA_020328135.1 Candidatus Endomicrobiellum dinenymphae | reverse complement strand
CTTTTGGTATAATACGCAAAGAGATCTCAAGTCTTTAAACTACAAAACTACGCTTCATTACTTGCAACTACTTTAAATTTCCTAAAATGCGCGATGTGTCGCGGCGTTTTACGGAGGTTTGACAGAATATTGTAAATTTGATACCCTAGACGTGTGTTTGTTTGACTCGCATTTCGTAACGGGCAGTTAGCTCAGCTGGAAGAGCATTTCCCTTACAAGGAAGAGGTCGCAGGTTCAAGTCCTGCACTGCCCACCAAGTCTATTAGTCGTAAAGAAATTTAACAAAGCAGTCATATGGATTGTTTATAGTAGAAGAGTACCCAGAGTATTGTTGTTGCATTTGAGATAAGCAATATCTGATTACAATCGCTGTCTCTCGCTCTTGCTATTTATTACACCAAAATAGCGCCCGCATATAACGTAATGTACTCTTATGTATTCAAACATGAATCAAGCAAAGAACAGAAACTATATTTAAAAATCACGACCAAAACCTTAACAACAATAACTTGTGCGTTCATGATATAAAATTTTACTTGAAATTAAACAAAAAGATGTGAATTTTTGTGAAATTTGCTTTGCGCTTATTTTTTTAAAGTTTTAGATTTTAATCGTGTCTTAAAGCATCGATAGGGTTTAAAAGAGAGGCTTTTCTTGCAGGCCAAACGCCAAAAATTAAGCCTGTAAGTACTGAAAAACCGAAAGCAAGAACTACGGAAAACAACGTTATACAAGTTTTCCAATCGCCGGCAAGTTTGCTTATCGTAACTGATATGCCTGTTCCAAGCAATATCCCCATGATGCCGCCCACGCAACATACAAAAATAGACTCGATTATAAACTGAAATAAAATATCCGCATTATTTGCGCCTATAGCTTTACGCAAACCTATTTCTTTTGTTCTTTCTGAAACGGAAACAAACATAATATTCATTATACCTATTCCTCCAACAAGTAAACTTATAAAAGCAGTAGACCCTAAAAGAATAGAAAATGTTCGTACTGTTGAAGAATACATTTTTCGAAGATCTTCCATATTAGACACTTCCACAGCATCCTGCGCTGAAGGCGGCATCCTGTGCGTAAACAAAAGCCTTTTTTTTATGGCTTCAGCAACTTCATTCATATCTGCTCCATCTTTTACCTGCGCGACCATACAGTCTAGTCTTCTACTGCCCATAACTCTATGCAAAGCAGTACTTAAAGGGATAACGACTCTATCGTCCTCGTCTTGCCATCCGTTAGAACCTTTAGCAGGCAAAACCCCTATAACTTGAAAATCTATTCTGTCAATTTTTACATATTCGCCTATAGAGTTAAATTTTTTATCTTTGTAAATTTTTTCAACTACAGTCTCTCCAAGCAATATAACTTTCTTTCTTTCCTTATTCTCATCTTCTGTAAAAAATCTGCCAATAGACGGATGCGAAGTCTTTAAATCCGCATAAGCTACCGAAACGCCAAAAAGAGCCGTATTGTGATTATTGCCATTTGCAACAACTTGTACTCGTCCGCGTTTATATCCGCTGACATATTTTATGCCAGGAACGTTTCTCTTGATATCATCAACATCTTCGCTTTCAAATTTCATATAGTCGCCGGTTTCATAAGAAATACCACCCTTTTTTGTAACACCGGGATTAATGCATAAAAGATTTGAACCCAAACTTGAAAGTTGCTTTTCAACAGATTTTTTCGCCCCTGCGCCTACGGCAAGCATTGCAATTAAACTTGCAACGCCTATCATTACACCTAAAACTGACAATATGGAACGCATCTTGTTTCCAGTAATAGCTCTTGAAGCTTGAATAAAATAATCTTTAACCCTTGATAATGAAAAAGATTTGTATTTGAATTGTCTTGTCGGCTGTTGTGCGACTGTGCTGCTTTTATCTGTCGTTTTTTCATCAGATATTATAAGTCCATCTCGCATCTTTATAGTTCTTGTCGCATAAGAGGTAAGCTCAGGCTCGTGAGTTACCATTATTATTGTTATGCCCGCATTATTTAAATCTTTAAGTATTTTTATAATTTCTTTTGCGGATTTTGTGTCTAAGTTCCCAGTTGGCTCATCCGCAAAAATTATCAAAGGTTTGTTTATAAGAGATCTTGCAATGGCAACCCTCTGCTGTTGCCCTCCTGAAATTTCATTTGGACGATGGCTTATGCGCTCGGACAATCCTACCATATTAAGCAGTTTTACGGGATCTTCATGCGCTTTTTTATCCTTTAAATTCGTATACATCGCGGGCAGAGCAACATTTTCTAAAATTGTAAGTCTTGGTAAAAGATTAAACTGCTGAAAAACAAATCCTAAATAATGGTTTCTTAACGCGGCAAGTTCATTATCGGAATAATTTGAAATCTCTACCTCAGCTAGTTTATAGGATCCTTCTGTTGGTTTATCAAGCAATCCCAAAATATTTAAAAGCGTGGACTTTCCGCTGCCGGAATGTCCCATAATTGCAACGAACTCACCCTGCATAATTTCTAAATCTATGCCGCGCAGGACCGGAACATCTAACTTTCCCAAATAATATGTCTTCTTGAGATTTTTAAGTTCTATTACATTCATTTTAATTTGCCTAAAATATTTTACAACCAAAGGGAATTTCTAACATCGCCAACCACTAACGACATACACCATACTTCGACGGCTACGCCATCGCTCTCACAGTACTCCGTCAATGCCTGAAGACATTGCTCTCCCTTTTTTTTAAAAAAAAGGGGAATAAAAACACTAGAGCAGATTCCCATTACCTCGTAAAGCAGAGTTTATCTCCGAAAGTTTTTATTTGGGGACATACCGACCCTTTTATAGAAAAGGGAATTAAACCTGCGCCGTTTTTATTACTTTTTCGCCTTCGATTTTGTTTCTGGTTTTGCTTTTTGGCTTAAAACTACAACTGTTTCACTCGCATTTAAACCTGAAACTATTTCTGTAAATTTGCCGTCGGTTACGCCCGTTGTTACTACTCTTGTTTCAAATATCGGTTTTTTTGTGGTCCCTGTTTTTACAGTTATCGTCTTTGCTTGTTCCTTCTCCGTAACAAAAATACTTGGTATCGACATTGCATCCTTTTTAGATTCCGCTGTTATCGTTACAATCACGCTCATTCCTGCTCTAAATACTTTGGGCTTTTCTAGAGGTTTTATTCGTATGGTATAAACCGTAACATTGTTTGTTATCGTGGATTCATGATATATATGCTCTACAACGCCTTCAAACCTTTCGTCGGGATATGCATCTAAGTACATCCTAAGCCTAAGTCCAATTCTAATGCGACTTAAATCTGTTTCATCTATATCCGCAAAAACTATCAAATCATCAGCCATGGCTAAAATTGTATCGGAAGAAGACACAGTCTGTCCGGGCTCTTTAGGTCTTGCAATAATAAATCCATCCATCGGAGCTACTATTGGCGCAGGCTTATAAATATTCTGCCACCGTTGATGTTCTTTCTCGCTTATTGCCCTCGCAGCATCTATCATTGTAGCCCTTTCGCTGGAACTCATCCAAACAATAATCTGACCTTTTCTTACTGCGTCGCCTTCTTTTACAAGAATTTCTTCAATTCTTCCTACGGCAAACGGAGATATGATTGGAAGTCTGTTTCTTGGATATACTCTCCCGGTTTCTCTAAACTCTACATGCAATTCCCTTGGTTCCAGTCTTGCTTCCTGTTCTATTTTCTGTTTTTGTGGTTTAAATACAGCTATCGCTATTATTAATGCAACGATCAAAAGCCCAAAAATTAACAATATTTTTTTCATTTATTTCCCTCTGTCTTTGTCATTAGCGAAACCCTTTCCTAAAAATTTGTCCCATTTAACCCTTAATCGCGCCGCATCTTTCTTGACATCTAACAATTCATTTTGAGAGCTTATATAATTACCTTCTATCGCATACCAATCTGAATACGTTGAAAGTCCGTTTACATATTTTTTTGACGAAATTTCCGCTTGCAATTTTAACGCGCCTAAACAATATGTTTTTGTTTCTATAGCTTCTTGAGCATCGATAAGCTCGTTATAATGCTGCGCTGCTTTCGCTTTTAATCCGCTTATTTCATCTTTTAATTTTTCTGAAGCAATTTTTAAACCATTTGAAGCAATTTTAACATCGCTATATCTTCTGCCTCCGCTAAAAATAGGATACGACGCCTTTATTCCAGCATTCCAGTCTTCAGAATCAGGAGACCATTTATCGCTAATACGCCCCATATTTCCGAAAATACTTATCGATGGCAACCACTGTCCTTTAATCATTGCGTTATGAGCTTTATGCACATCTTGACCGTATTTGGCGACCAAGAATTCAGGAATTGTTGTTATAAGGCTATTGTAATCAGGTTTTGGAAGCGCTTGCTCTAAAAATATCTTCTCATCTGTTTCTAAAATTACAGCATCGTCATTTCTACCTATTGCTTTAAGTAAAGACGCGGAAGCTGTTTCTATATGTCTTTGCGCTTTCCGTAAACTATAGTCAGCCATCGCAACATCGGCTTCTCCTATCCTTAGCGAACCGATATCCGCCTTGCCCGAATTGTATTTAAGCTTTATTAAATCTTTGTTTTTTATTCTTCTTTCTCTTATTTGGACTGACAATCCAACTGTTTCATACGCCCACATTAAATCTACATATCCCAAACGAGCTGTGCACATGGCATCGGAAACAGCTCTATCGTAACGCGCCTGCGCAACTTTAACTTTAGCAGCCTGCTCTTTCACGCCGTTATACGTTTGAAATCCTGAAAAAAGAGAAAGAGATGTCTTCAATCCGTAAGAATATTTTTTACCATACGGTTGTTCTTTAGATATACCCTGCGAAGATGCTACAGAGAAAGTTGCTTCAGGAAAGAACGAATCGAAAGAACCATAATATGCTTGCTTTGCATTATCCAATTCAAGTTTTGCCACAGCTATAGACGGATTATTTTTCAAGGTTTGTTCGTCAACAAGCGCCTTATTAATTTTTTCTGCGTAACCATAAGAACCTAAAAACATTATTGGTAATAAAAATAAAATCGTAACAATTTTTTTCATAGCTAACTAATTAACTTCCATATTTCTCCATTGCGCAAAGATAACCAATAACGTCAGATCAATTGTATAATCTATTAAAAAAATACCGCGGAGCGATACTTATTACGGACTCTATTGTCGTACAAACATAAGGGTGGTTTTCACAAAACTTTTTAGGGATCTCATGATGTGATGTGTTCTCATCCTTCATAGACTCAGCTACAGAAGATTCAATATCTTGCTCTACAGATTCAGTCTTTATATCTTCATCCGCTACAGGTTCAACACGAGCAACATCGTTACCCTTACTACATGAAGATAATATAATTGACAATGATAATAATACGGCTATGTGTTTTTTCATTTCAATACTTCAAACCCCTAAACCAATCAAAGATTACAATCAAAAATCAATCAAAAAACAGATACTTTTTATATATAAAATCAATCAAAACACCCCCAAAAAACGGCTAATGGGACTCTATAGTAAAGGGACAATGTTTTAAAAAAACATTGTCCCTTTACTATAGAGTCCCATTAGCCGTTTTT
>JAIXNA010000073.1 GCA_020328135.1 Candidatus Endomicrobiellum dinenymphae | reverse complement strand
TTCTTGATTTTGCGACAGCATCAAAAATTTCGGGTTCGCGTTTTGCGGTTTTAAAAAATGAAGGTTGCGCTTTAGAGAGGGCAATTATCTCTTTTTTCTTAGATACGCATAAATCAAGAGGATATAAGGAAATAATGACCCCTTATMTCCTCTTGATTTATGCGTATCTATCATTGGGAAATTGGAGAGAAACTGGATATTCTTGATTTTGCGACAGCATCAAAAATTTCGGGTTCGCGTTTTGCGGTTTTAAAAAATGAAGGTTGCGCTTTAGAGAGGGCAATTATCTCTTTTTTCTTAGATACGCATAAATCAAGAATATCCAGTTTCTCTCCAATTTCCCAATGATGCTTAGGTTGAAATGAAAATTTTTTTATCTCCCCAACAATCCTTATAATCTTATTATTTTTTTCACCCTTGCCTATCGGAACACTTTCGTCAGGAATATTTGGAAGCCCAAGAAGAAAATCTTCCATTTGGTTTTTAATCATCAAAAGCCGTTTTTCCTGCTCTTGAATTATATCTCTTGTTTCATTTATTTCTGCAAGAATATCTAGAGAAGGTTCTTTGCCGTCTTTTTTAAGTTTTCCTATTTCTCCAGATTCTTTATTTCTTTTAAGCCTTAGTTTTTCTATCTCCCATATTACAAACTTCCTTTCCTCGTCCAACTTTAATATTTGATCAAAGTTGACAGCTTTATTTCTATTTAACATCGCTTGTTTAACAGCTTCAACATTTTCTTTAATAACTTTGATGTCTAGCATTTTCTCTCCTTATATATAGCCAACCAATCTTATACTGATACATTGTGTTAGCTCAAAAATAGATGCGATGCTAGACTGACTGACAAAGCAACAACTCATTCCTTTTGTTAGGAAGTCCAACGATACAACGCGCTATTTTTGATCTAACGTATCAATATAAAGTTAGTTGGCTATATGTTCGTATAATGCAGTTCCACACAATTTTTGAAACCTATTGCCATTTCAACATCGTCTATAAATTTATCGGAACAGTCGGACAGATATTCTGTTTCAATAGAAAATTTCCCGTGCAAGGAATCTTCTAAATCAAGATAAACTTTTGTTTTGCCCTTATGTTGGCTAAAAATTTTTTTTAGTTCATTGCTTAAAGTATCGTCATACCTTGTTGTAGAAACTTTTACATGCGCCTCTCCGCAATTTGCCGGAAATTTCTTTTTGGCTTCATCTATCGTCATTATATCCTCCACTATTATTTCAGGTTGTCCCTGCGTACCCATTAGTCCGCCTTTTACTACAACAACATTATTAGGCGTAATATAAGAACTAAACCTTTCAAAATTTTTTGGGAAGAGTATCGCATCAACACTGCCGTACAGATCCTCTATTCTCAATCTCGCATAAGGTTCTTTTTTTACTTTTGAAATAAGTTTTTTTACAGAGGCTATCATACCGGCAACACGTACGCTCTGCGCCGTTTTAAAATCAACATTTTCTTTAGGCTCCGGCAATTTATCAAGCCTATAATTAGAATATGCAATAAGATCCCGCTTTTTTGGCGTTAACGGATGTCCAGAAAGATAAAATCCCAAAACTTCTTTTTCAAAAGCTAATGCTTCAAAAAGTTCAAGCGGTTTTGCTTTTTGTAATGAAGACACGTCCATTATAGCTTCTGAACTATCGAAAAGGAAGCCTTGCGCTGAATCTCTTTCTTGTTTTATTTTTGCAATTTTATCCACAGATGAATCTATGTTTTGAATAAGACTTGCTCTTACTTCAAGTTTGTCTTTGCCAAAAGTATCAAAAGCGCCGGCCTTTGCAAGACTTTCAAGAGCTTTCTTATTTGTTGATTTCAAATCTATTCTTTGTAAAAAATCATTCCAATCCTTAAATTTTTTACTTTTTTTACCATCCAATCTTGCTTGCTCTATAGATTCTGTTAATCCTTCTCCGACAGTTTTAACTGCAAGCAACCCAAAACGTATATTCTTGCCTTCTATTCTAAAATTTCCATCAGAATATTGTACGTCCGGGCGTAGTACTTTAATACCAAAAAGAGCGGCATCTTCTAAATACATTATCAATTTACTTTCTTCATTATCCTTTACAGAAGAACGACCTATTTCACTATTAAGCAAAGCGGTTATATATTCTAATGGGTGATTTGCTTTTAAATATGCTGTACGATAGGATACTACGCCGTACGCAGCAGAGTGGGATTTATTAAAACCATATCCAGCAAAAGCAACAATGTTATTAAACACTTTTTCTGATATTTTTCTATCAATATTTTTTTCTTTAGCGCCATTTATAAATTTCTCTCTTTCTTTTTCAATAACTTCAGGTATCTTTTTGCTCATAGCTTTACGTAAACTGTCTGCTTCTCCGGGTGTAAATCCCGCCATGGCAACTGACATCTTCATTGCCTGTTCCTGATACAAAATAATGCCGTAAGTGCTTTTCAATATAGGTTCTTGCAAAGGATAATCGTAAACAATTTTTGCTCTGCCATGTTTGCGGTTTACAAAATTCTCCAACATTCCCGAACCCATAGGACCAGGTCGATACAAGGCAATTAATGCCACTATGTCGTCAATACTGCTCGGCTGAAGTTTTCTTATCAAATCCCTTATGCCTTTGCTTTCTAACTGAAACACGCCCATAGTTTTGGCTTCGCCAAGTAATTGATAAGTTTTTTTATCGTCTAATGGAATATTGTCTAAATTAAAATCAGGATTTTTTTCATGTATAAATTTAACGCAATCATCAATAATTGTAAGCGTTCTCAATCCCAAAAAGTCAACCTTTAAAAGACCCAACTGAGGCAATACAACGCCATCATACTGAGTTGTAATAATATCTTTTGAACCTTTTGCAAGAGGAGAATAATTTGTAATTTCTTCATTTGCTATAACCATCCCCGCGGCATGCACTCCAGTATGTCTTTTGAGACCTTCTAACTTTTGCGAAGCAGCTATGAGTTTTGCAATACGTTCGTCCGCTTTAACAAGTTTTGACAAATCTGTTACAGTCTCTAAAGCCTCCGCAATGCTTCCATTCTGCGGGATAAGTTTTGCAATGTTATTTGATTCTGTAGGAGTAAATCCCATCACTCTTGCAACGTCTTTTATAACAAGTCTAGACTGCATTGAGCCAAATGTTATAATCTGCGCGCATTTTTCTTCACCGTATTTGCGACGCACATATTTTATAACTTCGTCACGTCCAGTATCTGCAAAGTCTATATCTAAATCAGGCATTGATCTTCTATCAGGGTTTAAAAATCTTTCAAACAGTAAATCATATTTTAACGGACAAATGTCTGTAATGCCTAAAGTGTACGCAACCATCGATCCCGCGCCTGAACCTCTACCCGGTCCTACCGGAATGCTATGATCCTTTGCATATTTTATGAAGTCAGATACTATTAAAAAGTAAGACGCAAAACCCATCCTGTTAATAACAGAAAGTTCATGCCTTAATCTTTCATCGTGTTCGGGTTTAATTATATCGTATCTTTTAGCAAGTCCTTGACGACAAAGCGTTTCAAGATATTCTGAATCTGATTGATATTCTTTTGGTACGGGAAATTGCGGTAAGAGCAGTTTATCCGTATTGATTTCAAGATTAATTTTTTCAGCAATGATTAAAGTGTTTTTTGTTGCTTCGGGTACGTAAGAAAACGTTTTTGTCATCTCTTCCGCGCTGCGGTAATAAAAAAGGTCTGAATCGAACCGCAATCTTTTTACATCGTCTAACATCTTCCCTGTGCCAATACAAAGCAAAATGTCGTGAATTTTAGAATCTTCTTTTCTTAAAAAATGACAATCGTTTGTTGCAACTAGAGGAATGCCTGTTTTTTTTGACAGTTCAATAAAATCTGGAATTATTCTTTTCTGATCTTCAAGACCATTATCCATAATTTCTATATAAAAATTATCCGCGCCGAAAATATCGCAGTATTCTATTGCAACTTTTTCCGCTTTCTCCTTATTTCCTTTAAGCAGCGCTGACGCAACTTCGCCTGCAAGACAACCCGAAAGAGCAATAAGACCTTTACTGTATTTTCTTATACTTTCCTTATCAACTCGAGGCTTATAATAAAAACCTTCTGTAAAACCCACGCTTACCAAACGCATAAGGTTTTGATAACCTTCAAAATCTTTGGCGAGCAACGTTAAATGATTGTAATTGCCGCCATCTTCAGCTGTCCTATCTATAACTCTATCTAAGCGTGATTTTAGAGCAACATATACTTCGCAACCTATAATCGGCTTTATGCCGCTTTGTTTTGCCGCCAAATAAAATTCCATAGCCCCATACATATTACCGTGATCTGTAATAGCAAGAGCGGACATTTTATATTCATTAGTTATAAGATTAAATAATGCTCCGGGTTTTCCTTTGTCGTCTGTCAATCTGCATGCGCCGTCAAGAAGTGAATATTCGGTATGATTGTGTAAATGTACAAATTCTGCCGCCATAAAAAACACCTGTTGTTTGGATTTTTATTAGTTGGGGTATTATATCATTTTTAGAGTAATAAATTTAAACAAAAAAGGCGGCAAGCTATTATGCTTGCCGCCTAAGTATTGTTTATAATTGCTCGTGAATACAGCGCGCGACTATCGCAAGTTTACCAAACGCCAACACGCCGTCTTAACACAGCCTCTCTAAAATGTTTTTCACGCATTCGTCCTATCGCCATATCCGCTCTTACAAATTATTTTCTTTCTCTCCCTTTTCTTTCTCTCCGTTTTGCTTTTTCTGATATTCTTGCAAAAATAGGTTTCCTTGCTCGCTTATCAACCGCTTCTGCATATCTACCGAGCGCCAAAAATTCTGCCCTTCACTATGATGCGATGGCAAATCCTCATGATGCGATGGTCTAAATCCCTTTTTCTCTTCATTCTCTAGCCATTTCTTCCCTTCTGGAGTATCCTTCCATTCCTTCCCTTCTGCAGTGTTCAACCACGCCTGCCCTGCAGGCGTTTTCTCTTCCTGTCTTTCATCGGCATTGCTAACTACCCCAAACACGCAACACAGCATAACAACTAAAATTAATTTTTTCATTTGAACCTCTTTATCTCTACTTACTTAACTCAGTATCCAAAGACTTGCCTATCCGCAAATCCTCTTTTTTTTGAAACTCTATATCTTTACCCACGCGCTAAACTGTACGCAAATTACCCATAATGGGACAACTGTCCAACTTTGCTCCCATAAAATCACAAATCAACTACCACCATTTAAAGTATGCTCCTGCTGTTGATATTGCTCCTGCCGATAACATTACTCCTCCCGTTATTGCAAGCCCAAACGGGGTCAGCGCTATTCCTGCATATATTGGTATTGCAGCGACAGCTCCTGCTGCGTGTAATATTCCCCATATTCCCGCTGCCGTTAGAACTGCTGCTGCGCCTGCTGTTGTTGTTACTGATACTTTTCCTCCCCCTAGCGCTGATGACGCTTGTCCTGCTATTATTCCTGCCGATATCGATGTCCCCAATGTTATTGCTGTTGCCGCTACTCCTACCACCGGCACCATTCCAATGACTGCTCCAAGTCCGCCTGCAGCTCCGCCTGCTCCAAGTCCGCCTACTGCTCCTGCGCCTACATTTAATACTACCGTTGCG
>JAIXNA010000190.1 GCA_020328135.1 Candidatus Endomicrobiellum dinenymphae | reverse complement strand
CAGATTCGCCTATTGGAAACAATCCTTTTTCAAGTCCGCACAGAAAAACATTGTTAAATTCCAAGCCTTTTGCTAAATGAAGGGTCATTAGAGTAACTTTTTCTTTAGACTCTCTTGATGAATCTAAAGAAAAAGTTACTCTAATGACCCTTCATTTAGCAAAAGGCTTGGAATTTAACAATGTTTTTCTGTGCGGACTTGAAAAAGGATTGTTTCCAATAGGCGAATCTGCCTTTGATTTAGAAGATATTGCTGAAGAAAGAAGACTGATGTATGTCGGTATAACAAGGGCAAGAAAACATTTATATTTGTGCTGGGCAACAGAAAGGACGATTTACGGCAAAACTAAATGGAATGACCCCTCGTGTTTTATTGCAGAAGCAGGTTTTAAAGATGAGTTTGGCAAAAAAAGGCAGGTTTTTCAAAAATCTCAAAGTTTTGGACAAGGCTTTAACAGAACAAGCTGGAGCGATAATGACAACGTGGGAAGCTATAAAAAATATGCAAAAGCTGAAGTAAAGTATAGAAATGACAACTCGTACGATTACATACCGTCTGATGATGAAATAATAAAAAATGCGCCGCTTTATACGCCTACAGAGGACGCTAGCCCATACAAAATAGGAACGCTAGTTTCGCACCATGTTTTTGGTAAAGGTAAAATTGTTGAAAAAAACGGCGCGGGAAACGATTTAAAACTTGAAGTATTGTTTGAAACTGGACAATTAAGAAAACTCCTAGCAAGAATAGCTAATCTTACTCTTGATTAACTAAGTTGATAGTCAAGACATTTCGGCGTCATCCATTACTACCAGCGCGCAATCCATGCCGCGCTTTTGAATATCGATGCGCGCGTTACTTTTTACATTACAACTGCTTGCTCGCCAAAGATTTGTTCCCGCAAGACCAGCAACGATAACGTTACTAGCTCCGCCAAAAATAAAACTAAAACTACAGTTGTTAAAATTAGCTTTTCGTACCCCATTCTTTAATTTTACTATTACTCTGTCAACTAGGCGCAAAGAAGCATTTTTAGCGCAAATGTCATGCGCCATCATCTATATTTCATCCTCTAATAACGCTATTGTAGCATTTAATTAAAAGTAAAAGGAAAAGAGAGCATGAGAGAAAAACCAAAAAACGAAAATCAAACAAAAATCATTCAAAACGGCAAAACTGATTTTTCTTTTTGGGGAAAGACCAAAACGGAACGCGGCAAAGACGCAAACAACGAACCAACGACGAAAAAAGACAATGAGCAAGAGACTCCAAAGGCGTTTAAACACACGCAAACTGCAGAAATTTCAGACGAAACAGTTGGCGACGACGACATATTCGTTCCAACATCAGAAAGCCCGCCAAAATCAAATTGTTGCGCTTTGGATATTATCAGCGATGTTTCAGCAAATACCTTCAAGGCTCGCGTGGAGTATGCCAAGAGCTTGGGAATTGACGACGGCATTGCAAGGCGCTTATGCAACTTTGCGCAATCAAATAAATTTCCGTTGTTTAAAATGCACTACGAGTCGTTTGTAGGCAAAAGCGAGAAAGAAGTAGGCGAAGCGTTTGCTTGCTTGAATTTAATTGTTCAAAAGACCAAAAAAACAAATGGATTAAGGCGAATCGCAACAGGTTAAAAACCAACAAAATTTAACCCAAAAAAGCAATTAAAATTTAAGCAAGCAAACGCTTCGCCTACTTCTTTCTCGCTTTTGCCTACAAACGACTCGTAGTGCATTTTAAACAACGGAAATTTATTTGATTGCGCAAAGTTGCATAAGCGCCTTGCAATGCCGTCGTCAATCAAATAAATTTCCGTTGTTTAAAATG
>JAIXNA010000010.1 GCA_020328135.1 Candidatus Endomicrobiellum dinenymphae | reverse complement strand
ATAGCTTTAACAAATTTCTCTATTTTGTACTCAGGTATGCCTGTCTTTGTTGATATCTCTTTTCTGTTTAATATCCTAAGATGTAACCTAAAGTACAAGATTAACCGCTCTGTTTCGTTGTACCTTTGAAACTCTAATGCTTTAAAGCCGTTCCATTCGTTAAAACTTCTTCGCAAAAAATTAAAGAACAAAAAAATAATAGTAGCAAAAGTCTAACGATACAAAATTTACCGAAAAGGGCGCAGCGCGTATGGTTTTAGCTCAAAAATAGCGCGTCGCGTCCGTCGTTGGACTTCCTAATAAGAGGAATGGGCTTACTGTTTTGTAAGTCCGCCTCGCATTTTACACCTATTTTTGAGCTAACGTAATGCGCCAATATAAAGTTAGCTGACAGTTTTAAACACGCTAACTAAACATGCTGTTAAAGGCAAAGTTACAAGCGCGACAGCTGTTGTAAATATAATAAGAAAAGAAGAAAGATTGTGATCTAATTTATGCTGCGAAGATAGAGCCAAAGTCAACACCATTGTAGGCATTGCCGATTCCATAACCACTGATTTTATGGCAAGACCGTCCATGCCGAAAAAAAATGCGAGTCCAAAAGAAATTATTGGCGCAACGCACAATTTTATTATAACTGCAGGCATCGCAATTATGGCATGCTTTAACTTCGGAAAAGAAAGAGCAAGGCCAATACTAAATATCATTAAAGGCGCTATAGGCATGGACATAAGCTCTAATGTCGTAAGTAAAAAACTTGGAAGGGTAATTCCTGAAAAGTTTACTGCAAATCCCGCGACAAGAGCCCATATAGGCGGAAGTTCTGCCACAACTTTAAAATTTTCTTTTATTGTAAGTTTTTGTCCGCGACCATAATAAGCAGCTATCGCTGAGCCTGCAAAGAACAGTAAAGGCGCTGTTGCAAGCAAATCATACAAAAGAACATATTTTGCCGCGTCTTGTCCGTACAAGCCGATGAGAAACAATAATCCTAAAAATGTTACATTACCAAAAGAAGAACCTAAAATAAGAGCGCCTTTTTCTTCCTTGCGCAATGTTGCAATTTTGCCAATCATTGTATAGACTATAAAAGATATTAATATGGTGAAAAAAATTGTAATTATTGCAGCAAGCGGCAATAATACCGTATTTTTGTCTATGGAAGCCGTGGCTATAACTTTAAAACATAACATCGGTAAAAAAAACCTTATTACCGTCGTGTTAATTACATGTCTTGCAACATCCGGGTTTATATCGCCGGGTTTTTTCCACTGAAAAAACACTCCAAATCCCGCGATTAAAAAAAACGAAATCAAATTATCAAACATCGTTACTTTTCTTCCTTGCAAACACCTAATCTTAAAACCTCTAAATCTTCTCCGTTATCCTGCCTATCTTCTATTGTTCAACTATTACCATTTGCCGCCAGAATAATTACTTTCCTCTTTGGTTATAAAGACACCATGAGGATGGCTTTCTACAAGACCTGCCGAAGTTATTTTAATAAACTTTCCCTTTTCTTTAAGCTCCTGTATTGAACTAACGCCACAATAACCCATTGCCGCTCTCAATCCGCCTAACAGTTGGTAGACAATATCTCCAACTTCGCCTCTATATGGAACGCGTCCTTCAACGCCTTCCGCCACCAATTTTTTTGCATTATCTTGAAAATATCTGTCGCTGCTTCCTGCTGCCATCGCAGAAGAAGACCCCATTCCTCTGTAAGTTTTAAAAGCGCGACCGTTAAAAATTATATCTTCTCCTGGACTTTCTTTTGTTCCGGCAAATAAAGACCCCAGCATACATACGCTTGCTCCTGCCGCTATTGCTTTTGGAATATCTCCTGAATATTTAATTCCGCCATCGCCTATAATTGGAATATTATATTTTGCCGCGACTTTTGCGCAATCATAAATTGCCGTTATCTGCGGAACGCCTATGCCGGCAATAACTCTTGTTGTGCAAATAGCTCCCGGTCCTATGCCCACTTTAATTGCATCAGCGCCTGCTTTAATTAAATCTTCAGTAGCTTCCGCGGTAGCGACATTGCCTGCAATTATTTGAGCTTGGGGAAACGCTCTTCTCACTTTTCTTACCGCATCGAGAACTCCCTGACTGTGACCGTGCGCCGTATCTATAACCAAAACATCTACGCTGGCATCTAATAAAACTTTTGCTCTCTCTAGCATATCTTTTGTAATTCCCATCGCTGCGCCTGCAAGAAGTCTGCCTTTATCATCTTTTGAAGAGTTTGGATAACGAATGGCTTTTTCGATATCCTTGATTGTAATAAGACCTTTTAGAATAAAGTTTTCGTCAACCAAAGGAAGTTTTTCTATTTTTTTACTTTGCAATATTGCTTTTGCATCGTGGAGAGAAGCGCCTACTTTTGCCGTAACAAGATTGTCTTTTGTCATTATATCCGAAATTTTTTTGCTGTCATCGGTCTCAAAACGCATATCTCTATTTGTAATTATGCCGATGAGTTTGCCATTTTCCGCGACAATCGGTACGCCTGAAATTCTATATCTTGACGCAAGAAGTTTAGCCTCGCCAAGCGTACTATCTTTTTTTAACGAAAAGGGATCGTAAATAACGCCGTGATCGCTTCTTTTAACACGATCAACTTCCAAAGATTGAGCTTCAATAGACATATTTTTGTGAATTACGCCTATGCCGCCCTCTCTCGCAATAGCAATAGCCATTTTGGATTCTGTTACTGTATCCATACCCGCGCTCATAAGAGGAATGTTAAGCTTGATTTTGTTTGTAAGATTTGTACCTAATCGCGCATCTTTAGGAAGCGCCTTTGAATGTTGGGGAACCAACAAAACATCATCAAAAGTTAAACCCTCTTTTGAAAATTTTGTATCCATGTTTCATCTCCGCTCCCTGCTTATTCTACAATTTTATCCACATTCGTTGCAAAATAAATAACGGATAACAAGTTGTCTTTGTGAATTTTTTGTGAATCTCCATTATCATGCGTCAAAATATTTATAGCATCGATTATCGGTCAACCGATTTTGTTGGAATGTTGCGCTCTAAAGCAACAACATAAAGATCTGCTGGAAGATTTACGACATATCACATCAACGCAGCGCTAGTTGACTACAAAACCTCCGACGGCTGGACTCGAACCAGCAACCGATCGGTTAACAGCCGATTGCTCCACCATTGAGCTACGTCGGAACTAAATGTCTCGTTTGGGATCACTTTTTATATTGTACCTATTTTTGAAAGAAAATCAAAATTTTTCTTCCGTACTTTTGTTTTGTCCTATAAAAGTACAGAAAAATTGTACATAAGAAATAAAATTTGATACAATACCGCGCTGCAGAGGTAAAAACAAACACAGTGAGAGTTTATATATGAGAAGCGATCAAATAAAAAAAGGCGCGGTAAGAGCGCCAAATAGATGTTTGTTGTATTCTACAGGAATTAGTCCAAGTGATTTAAACAAGCCCTTCATAGGTATTGCTTCGTCTTTCTCAGATTTAGTGCCGGGTCATGTTGCTATGCGAGATTTGGAAAGATACATAGAAAGAGGCGTTGCTGCGGGTGGCGGAGTGCCATTTATTTTCGGAGCCCCTGCCGTATGCGACGGCATAGCCATGGGACATAGCGGTATGCACTATTCTTTAGGATCAAGGGAGATAATTGCCGATTTAGTAGAAACTGTTGCTAACGCGCACATGCTTGATGGGCTTGTTCTTTTGTCGAATTGCGATAAAGTCACGCCCGGAATGCTTATGGCCGCCGCAAGACTTAATATCCCTGCCATTGTTGTTACTGCTGGCGCTATGATGACAGGAATGTACGAAAAAAAAAGACGCTCTATGGTTAGAGACACCTTTGAAGCCGTCGGACAATTTCAGGCAGGTAAAATTACGGAACATCAGTTGTCAGAATTGGAAATAGCCGCATGTCCTGGCGCGGGTTCTTGTCAGGGAATGTACACTGCAAATACTATGGCTTGTTTGACAGAAACGATGGGAATGTCTTTGCAAGGATGCGCCACTGCTCTTGCTGTGAGCGCAAAGAAAAAAAGAATTGCTTATGAATCCGGAATAAGGGTTGTTGAACTTGTAAAGGAAAATATAAAACCGCGCGATATTTTAACATTGGGCGCTTTTAAAAATGCAATTACTATAGATATGGCTTTAGGCGGTTCTACAAATACAGTTTTACATCTTCCAGCCATAGCATACGAGGCAGGAATAAAACTGCCGTTGGAATTATTTGACGAGATTTCTAAAAAGACTCCGCAGATTGCATGCTTAGAACCAGCAGGAGATCATTATATGGAAGATTTGGATAATGCCGGAGGAGCGCCTGCCGTATTATTTGCGGTTCAAAACAAATTGACCCATTCTAAAACTGTAACCGGTCCGGATATAGTTGAAATTGCAAAATCATCAAAAATTTTAGACGAAGATGTAATAAGAGCAAATAATCCGTACAAATCTGAGGGCGGTATTGCAGTTCTAAGAGGAAATATAGCGCCTAGCGGATCTGTTGTAAAGCAAGCTGCTGTAAGCGAGAAGATGAAAATTTTTTCAGGCAAAGCGCGAGTGTTTAATTCTGAAGATGATGCCATGAAAGCAATCCTCGATAGTAAGATAGTTCCGGGCAATATTGTGGTTATAAGATATGAAGGTCCTGCAGGCGGACCGGGCATGAGAGAAATGTTAAGCCCTACAAGCGCGCTGCATGGCATGGGATTAAGCGATTCTGTGGCTCTTCTTACAGACGGACGTTTTTCCGGAGGAACAAGAGGACCTTGCATAGGGCATATTTCCCCTGAAGCCGCAGCCGGCGGAACGATAGCTGCAATAAATGAAGGCGATATCATCAATATAAATATACCGGAAAGAACATTAAACGTTGAACTAACCGATGAAGAAATAAAGGCAAGAATTGCTAAAGCTGTAAAGCCTGAACCTAAAGTTAAAACCGGTTACATGGCTCGTTATGCCAAGTTGGTACAGTCTGCTGATACCGGTGCTGTTTTAGAGTGATAAAACACGATAATTAAAATGATAAGAGATAGGAAGGATGCTTCATGGAACAGAAAACTGGCGCTCAGATTTTAGTAGGTAGCTTGTTAAAGGAAAATGTTGAGGTAGCTTTTGGTCTTCCCGGAGGACAAGCTCTGCCGATATTTGACGCAATTCACGAATCAAAGTTAAATTTTGTTTTGACAAGACACGAGCAAGCCGCTTCCCATATGGCTGACGGATATGCCCGCTCTACTGGTAAACCCGGCGTGTGTATAGCTACTTCTGGACCGGGAGCCACAAATATAGTTACTGGACTTGCTACCGCGTATATGGATTCCGTTCCTATGGTTGCAATTACGGGGCAAGTCGCAACAAATGTGATAGGACAAGACGCATTTCAAGAGGCTGATACTACAGGTATTACAAGACCTGTAACAAAGCATAACTTTTTGGTTAAAGATGTAAAGGATTTGGCAAGGACTATAAAAGAGGCGTTTTATATTGCGACTACAGGAAGACCGGGACCTGTTTTAGTTGATATTCCTATTGATGTTCAGCGCGGGATTTGTGAATTTATTTATCCGGAAAAAATTGAAATACGTTCATATAAGCCTACCTATGAAGGACATCCCGGACAAATCAAAAAAGCTGCCGATATCATAAATAACAGCGAGAGACCCGTTTTTTATATAGGGGCTGGAGTCATTGCTTCCAATGCAGAAAAAGAAATTATTAAGATATCAAAAAAGGCCGGTATTCCGGTTACAAATACTTTGCTTGCCGTAGGAGCATATCCGCCCGATGCAAATTTAAGTTTGGGCATGCTTGGAATGCACGGAACTTTTTGCGCAAACAAGGCTGTACAGGCTGCAGATGTTATTATAGCTGTTGGCGCAAGATTTGACGACAGATGCACCGGCAAGGTTTGTGATTTTGCAAAAAAAGCTAAAATAATTCATATAGATATAGATCCCACTGCAATATCAAAAGTTGTTGACGTTGATATTCCTGTAGTAGGCGATGCAAAAACGGTTTTAAAAGAAATATCGGCTATGATAGAGAAAAAAGAAAGAAAAGATTGGATTAAAACGATTGATAGTTGGAAAGTAGAACACCCTTTATCCTATGATAGAAACGACGATAAACTCCATCCGCAATACGTGATTGAAAAAATCTCTGAACTTACAAAAGGCGAGGCAATTATTGCAACTGAGGTTGGACAACACCAGATGTGGTCGGCGCAGTATTATAAAGCAAAATATCCTCGTTTGTTTTTAAGTTCTGGAGGACTTGGCGCTATGGGGTTTGGTTACCCTGCAGGCATAGGAGCGAAATTTGGTAATCCTGATAAAGAAGTTATAGTTATAGCCGGCGATGGTTCTTTTCAAATGAATATGCAGGAAATGGCTGTCGCGATTTTAAATGATATTGATGTTAAAGTCGCTATATTAAACAACCAGTACCTTGGCAATGTTCGTCAGTGGCAGGAAATGTTTTATGGCAAAAGATATTCTCACAGTTGTCTTGCGAAACGTAAGAAATGCCCCAAGCGGTGCAATACTCCAAGCAGAGATAAATGTCCCGTTTATGTCCCCGATTTTGTAAAATGGGCAGAGAGCTATGGCGCTTTAGGAATACGCGTGACAGATAAAAAAGATGTTGCGCCTGCCTTAAAAAAAATGTTAGAAGCAAAAGCTTCGATTGTTCTTGATATATGGGTTGAGATAGAAGAGAACATTTTTCCGATGGTTCCGGCCGGAGCTTCTCTCGACGATATTATAACTAGAATGAACGGATAAGCAATTTTCACAATACAATATCCTTACATATTAGCAAGCGGAGGAAGGAAGTATGCGGCATACAGTTTCAGTTTTAGTTGAAAACAAGTTTGGCGTACTCGCAAGAATTTCTACTCTTTTTGCGGCGCGCGGTTTTAACATAGACTCGCTTTCCGTAAGCGAAACTGAAGAACCTGCCATTTCAAGAATGACTATTGTCGTCAAAGGCGGTGATTACATTCTTGAGCAGGTTACAAAACAATTAAACAAACTTGTCGATGTTATAAAAGTTACCGATTTCAAAGATACTGAATACGTTGAAAGAAGTCTCGCTCTCGTAAAAATAAGTATTACTAAATCAACACAAAACGAACTCATTAAACTTATTGGTATTTTTAGGGCAAGAATTGAAGACATTTCACAAAATTCAGTTACTGTTGAAATAACTGGCGACGAAAATAAAATTAATGCTTTTGTAAAAACAGTTATGCCCTACGGCATAAAAGAAACATGCAGAACAGGCGTTGTTGCCTTAGGACGCGGATACGCTAACAAAGTTAAGGAGAAAAAAAATGACTGAAGCAAAAATGTATTATGACAATGACGCAGATTTAAATTTTTTAAAAGGGAAAACTATTGCAGTTTTGGGTTATGGAAGTCAGGGGCATGCTCACGCTCTAAATCTTAAAGATTCGGGCGTTAACGTTGTTGTCGCTCAAAGATCCGGTGGAGATAACCATAAAAAAGCTATCGAAGACGGTTGGAAGCCAGTAAGTGTTGCCGAAGCAGTTAAGCAAGCAGACTGGGTTCACATTCTTTTGCCAGATGAAGTTCAGAGAAAGGTTTGGGAAGAAGATATAAAACCTAATATTAAAAAAAACGCGGTTTTAAGTTTTGCGCATGGTTTTAATATTCGCTTTCAGCAAATCGTTCCTACTTCAGATTTAGATGTAATTATGATTGCCCCTAAAGGTCCAGGACATTTGGTAAGAAGGCAATATGAAGAAGGCAAAGGCGTTCCTTGTTTGGTAGCTGTAGAGCAGAACGCAAGCGGAAAAGCAAAAGATTTGGCTTTAGCCTACGCAAAAGCTATAGGCGGTACGAAAGGCGGAGTTCTTGAAACAACTTTTAAGGAAGAAACTGAAACCGATTTGTTTGGCGAGCAGTCTGTTCTCTGCGGCGGTTTAGTAGAACTTATAAATTCAGGTTTTGAAACCCTTGTAGAAGCAGGCTATCAACCTGAAATTGCATATTTTGAATGCTGTCACGAAGTTAAACTTATAGTAGATTTGATATTTGAAGGCGGGCTCGGCAAAATGAATTATTCAATTTCCGATACAGCAGAATATGGTGAATACGTAACCGGAAAGAGATTAATTACACCAGCCGTAAAAGCAGAAATGAAAAATGTTTTAGCAGATATTCAATCGGGCAAGTTTGCAAACAAATGGCTTGAAGAAAACAAAACAGGCAGACCTTTTTTCAATAAAGCGAGAAAAGAAGTAAGCGAAAGAATGATTGAAAAAATTGGGGCGAGATTACGCTCAAAAATGTCTTGGATAAAAAAATAATTTCATCTTTTGAATTCGTATTTTCTTATTTACGTCACGACAAACGCATGAAAGGTATTTTACGCGCAAGATAGTTTTTGCGTTATATTCTCTTTGTTTCTGTCAGGCTTGGGCTGACACTCTCAAATACCACGTCAATATCTTTGGCATTGCCGCCCCTTTCAAAGAAAAGGGAATTAAAAAAAGAAGAAGCAAGGGGATAGAGGAAAAATTATAGCCGATTATAGCAGGGGAAAAAATCTTGTCTCGTAAACTTTTAAGGGTATTTATTGCGTTGGCAATTATATGTACTGCAGTTTATTTTGCTTTTAATATGATTATGAGTTCTTTAGTCCACAGTAAAAAAGAAATTGTAACGCCAAATGTTGTAGGCAAAAGTCTTTATAGCGCTTTGGAAGAACTTTCAAAAGAAGGTTTTGGAATAAAAAAAGACGGTGAGGAGCCAAACCAAAATGTACCTACAGGCATAATTTTAAGACAAAATCCACCCGCAGGAATGACAGTAAGAGAAGGAAAAATTATTAGAGTAACGCTAAGCCAAGGCGGCGAGATTATCTATGTTCCTGATTTAATCGGACAAACTATACGCTCGGCAGATATTGCTTTAAGATATGCAACTTTGGTTATGGGCGAAGTATCAAAAAAGTTCTCGATTTCTGCAGAAAAAAATATAGTTATTTCGCAAGATGCAGCAGCAGGCTCCAAAGTAGATAAAAATTCTGTAGTAAATATTGTAGTTTCGGATGGGATGCCTCCCGAAGGCATTATTCTTATGCCAAATTTTATCAATAAAAATATTAAGGAAGTAAAAGCATGGGCAGAAGAGCAGGGTATTAATGTAAATGTTAAAAGCGAGGGATCATCGAATATTGAAACAAATACAATTACAGAACAGTATCCGATAGCTGACACAGATGTGACAGATGAAAAAAACATAACTGTAACAGTTGCAGTTAATTTGGAATAAAAATGAAAAAAATTGTTATTGCTCCTTCAATTTTATCTGCAAATTTTGCGACGCTGGAACGAGACGTAAATATTGTGGAAAAAGCAGGCGCAAAGTGGATACATATTGACGTAATAGACGGTCACTTTGCGCCAAATATTACGATGGGCCCTGCGATTGTAAAAGCCTTAAGAAAAACAACAAAATTGTTTTTTGATGTCCATCTTATGATAACAAGTCCCGAAAAATATTGGCAAGATTTTCAAAAAGCTGGAGCTAATTTAATAACTTTCCATAGCGAAGTTCAAACCGATAAAAGAAAACTTATAGAAAATATAAAAACATCGGGCGTTAAAGCAGGTATATCAATAAAACCTAAAACTCCTGTTTCTGATATAGAAGGTTTGTTGTCTTGTCTTGACCTAGTTTTGGTTATGACTGTCGAACCGGGTTTTGGCGGACAACCTTTTATGAACGACATGATTCCAAAGATAGAAACTTTAAGAAAAAATATTGATCAAAATAATTATAATTGTCTTATTGAAATTGACGGAGGAATAAATTCTCAGACTTCCTCAATTTGTATTCAAGCCGGAGCGGACGCGTTAGTCAGCGGCAGCTATATTTTTTCGGCTGAAAATCCCGCTGAGGCAATCAAATCTCTTTCCTTATGAAAAAACTAACAACTTTATTATTGTTGTTATTTATATTATTTTTTGCCGGATATTGCTTCGCCGATAAAAAAGAATCCGTATCATCGGAAAACATCAATGTAATTGTTGATGGAAATGCCTTCAAAGGTATAAATGTATATAAAATGTCAGAACAAACAAAATATTTTTCCGTTAAAGAAATTGCCAAGATATATAATGCCATTCTTGAATGGAAACCCGTCAGCTCTCAGGCAACAATACATCTAAATAACAGAAAAATAGACATAAAAATAAATAGCGCCTCTGTTGTTTTTGGAAGAAAATTAAAAAAAATGTCTCTGCCGTCAAGATTAATAAAAAACGATATATATGTTCCTCCTGAAATTCTTACATCTCCTGAATTTGCTGAAATTGCGGAGGCTGATACTAAATGGAACTCGTCGACTTCTGTATTAAATGTAACGCATCGTTCCAATATCTCTACCGTCAGATATTTTACAAGATCTGAAAGTACGCAAGTGCTTGTACAACTTGACGAACCGTTATCTTATACTGTTTCAAAAACCTCAGGAGCTGTCATTTTAAAAATATTAAGAGGTAAAATTCAGCCGGACTCTATAAACGTAAACAATAGCGTAATTAAAGATATACATTATGGAATTGATGGACGTTCTGCTGTAGTAAAAATCAACCTAGAGCAAACGCCCAAACTTGTGAAAACTTCAACACTTACAAAACCCGACAGAATCTCCATTGATATAATTCATTCTAAAAATATTGACTTATCAAGTTTAAAAGAAAAAATAATTTCTGAATCTGAAGAAGATTATGCCGCTCAATATCGCAACACGCAAGAGTCAGATCTAACGCTTCCGGAAGAATATGGTCAAGCGCAGGTTAGTGAAGTTGTATCTGAAATTGAAAATGGAAAAAATAATCAAGATCTCTTAGATATTCCTGTCGCAAAATTTGAACATGCAAATATCATTGACGATAGTTATATGATGATTGACGATGCCGAAAGCGCAGTAAAAATTCTTACAAAAACTCTAGATGATAACAAATCTTTTCGTAAGCGTAAAAAAATTATAGTCCTTGACGCAGGACACGGCGGTAGAGATCTTGGCGCAATAGGACCAAGCGGAACTAAAGAGAAGGACATAAATTTAGAAATAGTTCACGAACTAAAATCTGTTTTTGATCATGATAGCAATTACAAAATCATTCTAACTAGAAAAGATGATACATTTATCCCCCTTGCTGAAAGAACAAATATAGCAAATGAACATAATGCGGATTTATTTATATCTGTGCACTGTAATACAAATTTTGATAGAGAGGCAAGCGGTTTTGAAATTTATTACTTATCCGAAAACGCTACAGATTCCGAGGCGGCTGCAACAGCAACGCTTGAAAACTCTGTTTTGGAAATGGAAGGTAGACCCAATAAAAGACGAGCGTTACTCCAAGATATGTTGTGGTCCATGACTGTCACAGATTTTATAAACGATTCTTCAGAATTAAGCGGTTTTATAATCGCGGAAACGCCAAGCAGACTTAAAATACCAAATAGAGGCGTAAAACAAGCAAGCTTCTACGTACTGAAAGGCACTAAAATGCCGTCAATACTTGCAGAGAGCGCTTTTTTAAGCAATTATGCCGAAGAAGCAAAACTTAACTTAAGAAAATTTCGCGTAGCAATAGCCGACTCTATATATGATGGGGTAGTAAAATATTATGCAAAAAAAACAAAGGAACAAAAAAATAAATAATAATCCTATAGGAATTTTTGATTCAGGTTTTGGGGGACTTACGGTAATGTCTGCAATAAACAAGGCTCTGCCGTTAGAAAATCTCATTTATTTTGGCGATACAGCTCATGTTCCGTATGGAACAAAATCAAAAAATGTCGTGATAAAATTTTCAAAAGAAATAGTCGCTTTTTTAATGGAACACAAAGTGAAGCTAATTGTTATAGCATGTAACACAGCATCGGCTTTTGCGCTGCCAATTTTACAAAAAACCTTAAAAGTTCCTGTTATAAGCGTAATAGAACCCGGATCAAAAGCCGATGCTGTGTTACATGCTATAACAATTAGCTTCACTTTGTGTTCCATTAAAAAAGCGACTATTTCTTTTGAAAATTTTATCACGACATTTTTTGATTTTGTTCCGTATGGAACAAAATCAAAAAATGTCGTGATAAAATTTTCAAAAGAAATAGTCGCTTTTTTAATGGAACACAAAGTGAAGCTAATTGTTATAGCATGTAACACAGCATCGGCTTTTGCGCTGCGC
>JAIXNA010000072.1:3420-5787 GCA_020328135.1 Candidatus Endomicrobiellum dinenymphae | reverse complement strand
TAACGCGCGGCGAAAAAGGTATGACGCTTATTCAGCCTAATAATAAAATTACGAGTATCCCTACAAGAGCAAAGGAAGTTTATGATGTTACAGGAGCAGGGGATACGGTTATTTCCGCCATGACTTTGGCGCTAGCTGCTAAGTCTGATTTGCTAAGCGCAGCTGAAATAGCAAATTTTGCAGCTGGGATAGTGGTCGGTAAACTTGGTACCGCCACAACAAATTTTCAAGAATTAGAAAAAACGATAAAGGGGTTCTACGGAAAATGAGGACAGCCGTAATTATACCGTCAAGATATAGCTCCAGCCGTTTCCCGGGCAAACCTTTGGAATTAATAAAAGGAAAGCCGCTTGTGCAGCATACTGTAGAGAGACTAAAACGATGTAAAGAAGTTGATTTTGTAGCTGTTGCGACGGATGATGAGCGTATACACGATGCTGTCCAAAAACTTGGGTTTAATGTATTTATGACCCCTGATAAATGTAAAAGCGGTACAGACAGAATTGCTTTTACAGCGCTAAGATTTTTAAAAAATTACGATAATTTTATTAATGTTCAAGGCGACGAGCCTTTGATAGATCCGAAACTTGTTGACAAACTTGCTGTTTCTCTTAAAAAGACAAAATCTCTAGAATACATAACTGCAGCTTTTCCAATAAAAGAAGAAAGCGTTATCAATAATCCAAATGTAGTTAAGGTTGTTTTTGATAAAGATGGATACGCCTTGTATTTTTCAAGATTTGCGATTCCGTACAACAAGGATAATTCAAAGATAAAATATTATAAGCATATGGGGATATACGGATATAAAAGAAATTTTTTGTTGGAATTTTCAAAAAGTAAAATGTCATCTTTAGAAAGGGCTGAAAATCTTGAGCAGTTGAGGGCTTTAGAGAATGGTAAAAGAATAAAAATTGTTGTTGCAAAACATGATTCCATTGGTGTTGATATGCCGTCAGATATTTTAAAAGTTGAAAAATATTTGTGGTAATGAAAAAGATAATGCAAAATAAGCGTATAAAAATTTGTAGAAATGTTGTCCTTGCAAATGACAGACCTTTTGTTGTTATAGCAGGACCGTGCGTTATCGAAAGTGAAAAACATGCGTTTACTTTGGCTGCGAGTTTGAAAAAAATAACATCAAAGCTAAAAATTCCTTTTATTTTTAAGGCTTCTTACGATAAAGCTAATCGTTCGTCAGGTTGTTCTTACAGAGGTCCCGGAATAGATGAAGGACTTAGAATTCTTGCAAGAATAAAAAAAGAATTGAAGTTACCTATCATTACGGATGTGCATGCTGAACACCAAGTTTCTAAAGCTGTAAAAGTTGTAGATTTTTTGCAGGTGCCGGCATTTTTATCTCGTCAGACTGATTTAATAAAAGCGTGCGCTCTTGCGGGGAAACCTATAAATATTAAAAAGGGGCAATTTTTAGCTCCGGAAGATATGTTTAATGTTGTAAAAAAAGCTGAAACTTTTGGTAATAAAAACTTGTCCCTTACGGAAAGAGGGGCATCTTTTGGATATCACAATCTTGTCGTAGATTTTAGGGGTTTGGAAATCATGAAACGGAGCGGATATCCTGTAATTTTTGATGCAACGCACAGTGTTCAGCTCCCAGGTGGACACGGCGCATATAGCGATGGAAATAGAGAATTTATTGCTCCTCTTTCAAAAGCGGCGGTGGCTGTGGGTGTTGCGGCATTGTTTCTTGAAGTTCATGAAAACCCTGAAAAAGCTCTTTCGGATGGAGCGAATAGTCTTGATTTAAAATCTTTTAAGCGAATGCTTAAAGATACTAAAGCCATAGATGAGGTGATTAAATGAAAGTTAAGCGACCGAAAAACTTCAATAAGAACTATCCTGAAACAGTTGAACAAAAAGATGAAAAGAAAACTCTAAAACACAAAGAAAGTAATGTCTTATATAGACCGACGTATGAATTATTTAAAAACTACGGCAGTAGTTCTTATATCATTAGCAGCTGTGCTTTTTTGTTGAACTTAATACTGTCTCCATACATTAGGAAAATTGATCCCGCCCTTACTCCGCGGTTTTCAGGAAATACTAGTACGAAGGCGGTGCTAAAGTGATAAGTAGTCAAAATATAATAAACAAAGCAAAAAATATTAGGCTCTTAGCCTGCGATATTGATGGCGTTTTAACTCGCGGTGAAATAATAATTTTTAACGATGGAGAAGAAATAAAAATATGGAACGTTAAAGACGGCATGGGGTTTAGTGTTCTTTCAAAAACATCTCCTAGAATTAAAACCGCATGGATAACAGGTCGACAGTCTCGACAAGCGGAAAAACGCGTGAAGGATCTTAAGATTGATTATCTTGTTTCAAATTGCTCAAACAAAAA